>JASIKV010000040.1 GCA_030049455.1 Terriglobia bacterium | reverse complement strand
CGCTTCTCAAACCGCAGCTTGCCCTCGGTGGCCAGCATGGCCAGGACGGGATCCATGGTGGCGTAGAGGGTTTTCTCAACTTTTTCCTTCATTTCCTCGGCGCCGCGGCTGCGCTTCAGCTCTTCGTAAAGCTGGCGCGTCTCCTGGAAGCCGCGTTGCAGCCTTTCCTGAAGCTTTCCGATCGAGGCGCTGGCCAGGATCAGGAATCCGCCCCAGGTGCAAAGGACGAGTAGAGCGTCCATCCGTGAGGCGCCCACCGTGAACCATGTGGGATGGTAATAGGCAAACAGCACGCCGGAAAGCATGCAAAGCACCGCGCTCATCACGGCCTTGCGCCTGCCCAGGAAATAAGCCGCGGACAATACAGGAAGATAAAAGAAATTCAGGAAGGCAATCTTGTAGGGCAAATAGTAGAAAACCGCGACCACGATCGCGGCGACGATGAAAATGAACATCACCTCAAGATTGCGGACGATGAAGTTCCGCAACCGTTGAGGCCATGCCCCCCCCAGGAGAAATGGAACCTCAGGATCTGTCGGCGTGGGAGCAGTAATGCCTTGTTTGGCCATAGCGTGCTAAGCCGGAAGGCGCCTCCCGGCAGGTTCATAACATATAACGGTGTAGGCTTGGATGCAATTATAAGTGCTGTACCGCAGGTGTCCCACCCGCGACGGTAACGCGTTTGGGGGCAACTGCGCAGCTATCTGGAGTGGCTGAGTCAGTCTCAGGGGAAATCAGAAATTCCTGACCCCTTCCTTATACCCTCGTATCGGCTGGCACGTTATGCCTTTGGGGAGCACAGCCATCCTTTTCGTTTGAGTATATTCCAGGCGATGCCAATGTGCTTTTCGCTGAAAGCTCGCTTGCGCTCGTTCCATGAGTACGTTTTCTCGATCGCCTCAGGCAAGGTTCGGGCCCCCTCACAGGCAGCGACCCAGTGAACTGTGGCCAGCAACTCCATCCCCAGTGGAGTCTCGAACCCCTCAATGAGGTTTGCAACTTGGTCAAAACGCATTAATGTACCGGGATGGTCGGCAAGAAATCGCTCTGCGGCCTCGCCTGCTCCTTTCTTCAATTCCAGTGGTTTGTCGGGGTTATCCTTAGCGTCACCATATCCAACCACATAGTGACCTTCGATCGCGGTTAGCACGTGCCGTAGATTGGCTGCATAAGGACCGTAGACCGCCTTCTCGTATTTGAGCCGCAGTTGCTCTCCGGCTTCCTGCAGGAAATACATCAGCTTGTGAATTTCCAACAGCGAGACGAACGGATCCATGACAGCCGCAAGATACCGTCGCATCAACACCAGCAACGCAGCACGGCCTTTTGTCATTTCGGGAACCTTGCGTTGCTTCACCATCTTCGTGGCGTGCGGCGCACCCTTCGGCTCAAATAGCAATACGCGCACTTCCGGCAGCGACTCAAATGCAGCTTCGATGCGGGGCCGAACTTCCGACCACTTCAGTCCCCCCAGCCCGCACCCCAGGGGAGGAATTGCGATACTTTGGATGTGCAGCTCGCGAACCTTGCGGACCAAATCCTTAAGACCGGCCTCAATGTCCTCAAGTCGGCTCTTGTTCTTCCAATGTTGCTTGGTGGGGAAGTTTAAGATGTATCTTGGGCCAGTGATCCGATTCCTGTCGAAAACCAAAACTGACCCTAATTGTACCTGACCCCGGTCGCAGGCTCGCTCGTAGGATTTAAAATTGTCCGGAAACGCCTTCTTGAACTGCAACGCGACGCCGCGCCCCATGATGCCAACGCAGTTGACCGTATTTACAAGGGCCTGGGCGTTAGAACGCAAAATGTCGCCTTTTTGCAGCTTAATCACCGCATGGTCCCCCTTTCTCAATAATACCAACTCCTTTGAACGACAACACCCGGGCGATGTTCCGCGCCCAAGAGCAGTTCGTCCACCTGCCTCTTCAGTGGATAAGAATAGACTCCGATGGTTTCCACAAGACTCCATGGAAACGCTTCAAAAACCAAAAATTCCGCCTGTTTACCCTCCTTCACCAGGGGGTTGCGAAAGTCCAGATTCCTGATCGCTTGCCAGTCGAGGGATCCGAATGCTTCCTCGTTTGCGAAGAATGAGGCAGTGTACGCTCCAGCGTTCCGGTCCGAAAAAGCCCAGCGGACTCCATCCGCGCCCGCCCATTCAATTACCTCGCCAAGATCAGCCTCGAGGTGAACGATCGGTTCCTGCCCCTCATGATAGTCAATATCGGGACTATTTCCGCGATAGAGTATGTAGAGCATAACCGACCGCGGACAAAAATAAAACGGCACATATTCCCCCACCATCGTGCCAGGGTGACAATCGACTTCGATTTCCTTTAGTCGTCGCTCCTTGATTTTGGGCATTCCGATCAATGAGCAGTCTTTACCGGTCTCCAGCCGTTTCGCGTCCGACCAGAGCGAACCGCACCCCAGAATGCTGGCGAGATTCTTGTGGTGCGTTATATGCCAAATCTTTTGATTCGCCGGGTAGGATGGCATTCCGGTCAAATCTTACCAGCACAGGACAAACTATGGCGTAATTTCAATGATCGGAATCGGCTCCTTTTCCACCGGCTCTAATTCCCCCTCCATTTCCGGTGCTTCGTCAAGTGATTCTGCGCCCAATCCGTACAGAATTGCATGCGAACGCCTTGAATTTGATCGTTGAGTTCCGCAACAATCCCGTAACAATAATCATCTCAAAATGTAGCGCGCACAGACAGCCCTTAGCCGGTAAAATGCTGTGGCCGGGTGAACGCGGGGCAAGCCACTCGACACGGTCTGAGATGAAAGGAGCGCAGAAATGCCAAAACGCGCAGCTACTGTGAGCACAAGCCGCAGCACCAAACCCCTG
>JASIKV010000338.1 GCA_030049455.1 Terriglobia bacterium | reverse complement strand
GGCTTCAGACCGACGATGCGCTCGTCCACTAGGTGATACTCGGCATTCGTACCTGGCCGAACAATAGATCCCGCATACCAAACTTCATCGCCCGGCTTGAAGAGTTCCACCTCAGCGCCTGTGTCAACGACTACACCGGAGGCATCGAAACCCAGAATCCGATACTCCTCACCCGGCAAAGGGCCTGTTCCGGCGCGCAGTTTCGTATCGACGGGGTTCACGGAGACAGCCTCGATTTTCACCAGGAGGTCCCGAGCCTTAGGTTTTGGCACAGGAACTTCCATATCCAGCAACGAATCCGGATTCGAGATGGGTAGTGGTTGCTTATATCCAACGGCTTTCATATTCTTCTCCTCGCTAAACTACTACCACCGCGCACGATGGTATCTTGGACAGCATTGGTATAACCAGTTTGATTCTACCGCCGACCGTTTGGAGAGTCGCTGCAAACACGGGGATGACGAAAAGACCCTTGGTGTCAAACGCCTTTCATTCGCGATGATTGGGGAACAAGAGTGGAACAATAACGCCCCAACACCCGCT
Organism: Terriglobia bacterium; assembly: GCA_030049455.1. Taxonomy (GTDB): domain Bacteria; phylum Acidobacteriota; class Terriglobia; order UBA7540; family UBA7540; genus Bog-366. The sequence goes on along the minus strand of JASIKV010000338.1, from coordinate 8,093 downwards.
AAAACTGTCTAGCAGGACCGAAGAAAAAGCTAAGCGAATCAATAAGACAGCCTGTTTTGGTTTGTCTACGAAGCAAGGGGTCGGGTGTTTGGGTCATCTCATACGCGGCAAGTCAGTCGTTTGACTCGCTGATTCGGCAAAACAGGGGGACCGAATCTCAGAATATGTCACTTTCCTCCAGAACGTAGCAGAACCGTAGCAGAATGCTGGTTTCATCGCATGTAACTGTAAGAAAACAGGTTCAAGCCTTTGAGCGAAAGCAGAACCCCTGAATTGGTGTAAGGATATGGAAAGAACGGAGTTGGGCTTAAGGAATGGGAAAAGCTTGGTTGCCTCTTAATCAGTAGGTTGGGGGTTCGATTCCCTCACGGCTCACCAAGTCTTTACATGCTATGAGATGGAAGCGCAAATGAAATACTCCGGCCTTCCATTCTTTCGGGCATTCGTGACCTGCCGAAAATTTGGCAATGCTAATGGTTTCAATGAAATAGGCTCAACGCTCAGACCCGCTGAATGAAAAGCTTTAGGTTGGAACTTGACGCATGCATGAAAGCTGAAGACTGGCTCCTGAATAAGGTCAGGGCTGGTCGAGCAATGGCTATAATGATCTCAGACTTGCGGGTATCGTCGGGGCGTTTTACGCTAGGTTCAGGTGCTATGGCAAGGATCTCCGGAGTGCGGTCTTAGCCTGAGCGATTTGGTTATAGTTGGCTTTCGAGTTTTCGAAATATGACAGGAACGTATTGAACTCGCGGACAGCCTGGCCTCGTTTGCCCGATTGGTCATAGAGTTGACCCAAATAGAAGTGCGCGAGAGCGGCGCGTAGCGGGCAGCGCGATTGGATAATGTCAAAACTCGCCAGCGCCCGTTCATCCTGAATCGCCGCGCGCAGATCCCTCTCGGCCTGGGAATAATTCTTGGTCTGCAAATATGCCCACCCGCGTGGAAATAGGACGACCGAGTCGATGACATTGGGGAGACTCTCAGCCAGGGAGATAGCCATTTGCGGATTGTTGCGCGTCATGGCTCCATAGAGGGAGGAAAGCGCGCGTGCCCGATCGATTTCCTTCTGTGCAAGTCCCGTTTGCGCGGCATAGACTTTCAAAGTTTGTTCGTAGCCGGCGGCATCACCCTGGGCAGCCTGCAGGTAGGTGATACCCTCATTCTCCCATCCCGAGAGTTTTTGTTCGCGCGCGAATGCCAAGTCGGCGGAAAATCCTTCGCCCATTAGGACTGAGATCATACACAAAGATTTCAGGGTCACTCCTGCCGCCTCGTACTGTCCGGCGCGGGCTAATTGCTCGATGGCGCGCTGGTAGCTGGCCCTTGCGCCTGCCAAGTCACCCCGCATCTCCTTGAACTGTGCATCAAAAACCGGGACGTAGAGGGCGTAAGCCCCCGTGGCCTGCTTGCTGTATTCCTGAAGCCAGGTATCTGCCAGCGGAGTATTCTTCAAGTCGGCCTGAACAACGGCCAATTTGAGGTAATCCAGGAAGTTTTGAAAATCCGGTTTCAATTTGACGGTTTGTTCGTAGGCTTCCAACGCCTCGTTGTCGTAGTCATATTGGTAAAGAAAGTCACCCCGCGTGTCCCAGGGGTTAGGATCGTTGGGGCGCAGCGCAATGTATTCGTTGTTGGCTTGGATTGCATCTTGCTTGTCATCAACTGCCATTTGAGCAGGACCAAGATCGTTCAGGAGCAATTCATCCTTGGGGTCGAGTCGGAGGCCGTCCTCCAATACCTGAACCGCGTGGCTCGCCTGCCCCTGGTAGAGCAGTGCCTCCGAAAGGTGGGAGCGGGCCTCGTCCTGGCGGGGATATGCCTTAATCAGCAACTCCAATTCCTTTCTCCCCTGGTCGGTTTCACCAATCCAAAGATTCCTATATGCCTCGAATTCCATAAAATCCTCGCGCGGCATATGTGATTCTAATGCCTGAATCTTCGGCCAAAGTTCCTTGCATTTGCCCAGTTCGCCTTCCCGGTAGTACGCGAATGAAAGATGCCAATACGCCAAGCCGTAATTGCGATCAAGCTTGACTGCCTCCTCGAGTTCCTGAATGGCCTGGGAAGAGAGATAGCGGCGAAGGAAATCCATACCTTGCTCGTAGTGTTGAAGGGCATCGGGGTCCGTGGTCCCAATTTCCGCCAGCTTCGGCGCACCGTTCACAGAGGGAACGAAATAATGCGCCAGGTTGGCCGTCACCTTATCCATCATATCGGGGACATCCCGAAGATCCTCGCCGTCGGCATCGCTGGAAGCGAGAATCTGGTTGGTCAGAGCGTCCACAGCCTGCAAGTGCAGGTGAAGGTGCCTATCGCCAAGGCTCTGGAGCGACCCTGTGATGAATGCTCTGGCGCTGGCGTTTTGCGCCACTTCGCGCGAGGTTTCAAGATTGAGTTCCGAGATTTCCTTTTTCCCCAGGCGCTCAACCTCCTCCAGAATGCGCCGGGCCGGAAGCACGTCCACTCCCTTGAATTGGCCCAGGCTTGTGGAAAACATATCGGCGAGCCCGTGGTTCAGCCAGTCGAGCCGGGGATCCCGAGTTTGGTTGGAAATATAGAGGACGGCGAGAGCCGTATGGCCTCCCTCGAGCTTGGCCTGGGAAGGACGGTGGCCCTGGACCCAAAGAAGAACTGTCAAGGCCACAGCCAGCACCACAGCGGCTGGCGGGAAGAGATATCGAGGGCGGCGCCATTGGGCTGTTCTTGACAGCCTCCGATCCGGCGCGCCCGGAAACGCCTGCGTCACGGCGCTTGCATCGTTGATGGGGAGAGGGGGAGCGGGGACAACGGCCCCGCCGCGCGCGAGTTGGGCAGCCAGGATGGCGGCACTCTGTGGACGCTTCCCAGGATCCTTCTCGAGGCAGGACATCACCAAGTCAGCGAGCGGCTTGGGAATTTTCATTTCCGGGCGAACCCACAAAATGGGCATGGGAGCGCCGTCCATGTGGGCCAGCAGCATTTCCATTGTGGTTTTGGCTTTAAAAGGGAGTTCCCCGGTCAGCATTTGATACATGGTGACGCCGAGGGAATAAATATCGGAGCGGCTGTCGAGTTCATCGCCGCGCTTGCCCGCCGCCTGTTCCGGCGACATGTATTGTGGCGTCCCAATCACCGACCCTTCGCGGGTGACGGCAGAGCCGGCCGTGGACTCAAACTGCGCTTCCTTCATTTTGGCGATGCCGAAGTCGAGCACCTTGGCCTGCTCGCCCTCGGAGTTTTGGACGAGCGCGATGTTGTGAGGCTTGATGTCGCGATGGATCAGGCCCAGGCGGTGAGCGGCTTCGAGCGCGGAAGCCACCTGCCGGACGATTTCACAGGTGCGCGGGGCGGAAAGCGGGCCCTCCTCATCCATCACCTGCATCAGGCTGCGGCCTGCGATGAACTCCATCACCATGAAAGGCCGGCCATCTTCGGTTGTGTCGATGTCGTCGACGCGCACCACGTGGGGGTGCTGAAGGCGACGGGTGTTGACGGCCTCGTGCTCGAATCTCCGCAGCAGGTCGTGGTCGTGCGCCGCGCCTTGGCCCAGAACTTTGAGGGCGCGCAGCTCGCGGAATCGTTCGTGCTGCGCCTTGTAGACCGCTCCCATCCCGCCCTCGCCAATCTTGGCCAGGATGCGGTATTTTCCGCGCACCAGCACGCCCTCGCGCCACTCGCCTTCCAGAATCAAGGCCGCGCCATCGTGCGAGCAGAATGCCAACTCATCTGCGTAGGCGGATTTGCATACCGGACAAGTCTTCATGGAATTCGCCGGTCGTTTGCGGGCGAGTATAGCACATGGGTGGCAGTGGTTGGCCGGGGCCGGGGAAACGCACTGCGTCATGCTGGCTTCTGTAGCGGCGGTCCCGCTTGGGCGGGACCGCCGCAGGGCTTGCCATGGCAAGTGGTACAAACCGACGCTCATCGAGCGCCGCTACAATTTGCTAGAAGAGCTCCGCGCTGGCAATGGCACCGCTGAGGGAGTCCCCTCCCGCAATTAGCGCTGTGCCGTTCGCGAGCAGAGTGGCCGTTTCGAATTCGCGGGCTGTGTTCAGGTTGCCGGTTGATGTAAACGTCCCGGCAGCGGGATTGTACAATTCCGCCGTGTTGGTTATATCGCCGCCCGAGTCGACAACACCCCCTGCCAACAGCACAAATCCGCTGTTCAGCAAGATTGCCGCATGCGAGATGCGCGCCGTATTCAGGTTTCCGGTAGTTGTAAACGTTCCCGTGGAGGGAGAATAGATTTCTGCGCTCCCGAGGACTACGCTGCCGCCGCCTCCTCCTCCAGCCACTAATACCGTACCGCCGGGCAGCAGCGTGGCGGTGTGATCGAATCGTGCGTTGTTTAGGCTTCCCGTGGTGTACGAGAAAGTTCCCGTGGACGGATTGTAAATTTCTGCGCTGGGTTCAGGCAAGCCGCTGGAATTTTGCCCGCCCACGATCAGCACCGTGCCATCGTCGAGCAGGGTCGCGGTGTGATACGCACGCCCAGTGTTCAGGCTTCCGGTCACAGCGAAGGTTGCTGTGGAGGGATTATAGAGCTCAGCGCTGGCCAGGATGTTGCCGCTCGAGTCCGCGCCGCCCACAATCAGCACCGTACCGTTGTTTAGCAAGGTTGCGGTATGGTAGTGGCGGCCGGTATTCAGGCTGCCGGTGATTGCAAAGGTGCCGGTGGCGGGGTTATAAATCTCCGCGCCGGCCAGGACGCCGCCAGCGTTGTCCCCGCCGGCCACTAGAACCATGCCATTGGCCAGCAGCGTAGCGGTGTGAAGTTCCCGCGAGATGGCCATACTGCCGGTGGTAGCAAAGCTGCCCGACGCCCAATTGTATAACTCCGCCACGCCGGCGTAACCGGCGCTAGTGTTGCCACCAGCCATAAGCACCATCCCATTGTTTAGCATTGTGGCTGAATGCCAATAGCGTGGCGTGGTCATGCTGCCGGTGTTGACGAAGCCGGTGGGCCGGACGGTGAGCGTAGCCGTGCCACTCACGCTTCCTGCGGTTGCGGTGATGGTGATGTTGGTGCTGCTCGCGGGGTTGGAAACCGCCAGGCTCTGTCCCGGGTTGGTCACGTCATTGCTGATGCTGGCCAGGGTGGTGTTGGAGGAACTCCAGGCCACAGCACCAAGCTGCTGAGTGCTGGTGTCGCTGAAGGTGCCAGTAGCGATGAATTGCTGGTTCGTGCCGGGCGAAATGGTGGGCGTGGCAGGAGCGACGGTTATTGAAACAAGATTCGGCGGCGTCAGGTCTGATGGTTCATAGAGTTCTACGGTGCCGAGGACGGTATCGGAGGGGCTGATGCCCCCCACCACCAGAACATCACCGTTGGAGAGAAGCGCCGCCGATTGTTGCCTTCGGGCGTACGTGAGGCTTCCGGTGAGCGTGAAGATTCCCGTGGCAGGGTCATAAATCTCCGCGCTGGTCAGCGCAGTGGCGCCGGTGTTGTCACCACCTTCCACCAGTACCGTGCCGTTGTTCAGGAGCGTGGCCGTATGGTCGGAACGCACTACGTTCATGCTTCCAGTTGATGTGAAAGTGCCGGTGGAAGGATTGTACAGCTCCGCAGCATTCAATGTCCCATATTCGCTGGTCGGGCTGTCGATTCCGCCCGCAATCAAGACCATGCCGGTATTCAGCAGGGTCGCGGTGAAGTCTCCGCGCGCACTATTCATCGTTCCAGTCGAGGTGAAGGCGCCGGTGAGCGGGTTGTAGATCTCAGCCGACGCCGTCTGCGAAGTGCTTGTGGTGTAGCCTCCCGCAATCAGCACCGTGCCGTTGGGCAGCAGCGTCGCTGTGGACCAGTAACGCGCGGTGTTCAGGCTCCCGGTGGGCGTAAAAGTCCCGGTGGCGGGATTGTAAAGCTCGGCCACAGCTGTGGCGGTGGGAGCACCGGTGCAGCCGGAGGTGCACCCGCCCTCAATTAACACCATGCCGTTGGGCAGCAGCGTTGCATCGTCAGCGACACGCGGCGTGGTCATGCTGCCCGTGGCCGTGAAGGTCCCAGTGGCTGGATTGTACAGTTCTGCACTCGAAAGGGTTCCGCCGCTGGTGGTGTTATAGCCGCCCGCGATCAGCACCATGCCGTTGTTCAGCAATGTCGCTGTCGGCCAGTAACGCGCGGTGTTCAGGCTGCCGGTGGCAGTAAAGGTGCCGCTGACGGGGTTGTACAACTCCGCGCTGGAAAGAGACACACCGTTAGTACCGCCCACGATCAGTACCATTCCATTGTTCAGCACCGTTTCGGGGTTATCGGTGCGTGCAGTGTTCAGGCTTCCGGTAACCACAAACCCGGCGGTGCCAGTGCCTGACAGGCCTATTGTCTGTGGGCTGCCCGAGGCGCTGTCCGCGATGCTCAGCGTCGCGCCGCGGCTTCCGAGGGCAGTGGGCGAGAATTGCACGTAGATATCGCAACTTGCGCCGGTGCCGACGGTTCCTCCGCTGTACGGGCAGACGTTTGCACTACTGACCAGGACGAAGTCACCGGGATTGGTCCCGGTAATGGTCACGCTCGCGAGCGTTAAGGTGGCCGTGCCATTATTGGTCAAGGTTATCGTCTGGGATGGGCTCGGAACACTTAGCGGTTCCCCACCGAAATTCACGGCGAGCGTGGAAAGGCTGACGGCGGAGGTGGTGCCTGTACCCGCGATCGGCACTAGTTGGGGACTTCCCGCTGCGTTATCGGCAAGATAGAGCGACGCAGATTCCGTGGCAGCCACTGAAGGCGTAAAGACCACGTTAATCGTGCAACTGCTTGAGGCCGCTAGAGTTGAACCACAATTGTTGGTTTGGCTGAAGTCGCCGGAATTGGTTCCGATAAGGCCGATGCTGTCAATGGAAAGTGGCGCATTGCCGGGGTTGCTCAGGGTCGTGCTGATCGAAGCGCTCGGCACGCCGAGGGTCTGGCTGCCGAAGGTGAGACTGGTGGGAGAGAAATTAGCCTCGGGATTCGCAACGTTCAGCGCGGTCGATCCGCAGATCGCGCCGGCGCAAGCCTGAATGGTCGCCGAGCCGGTTGCCACGCCGTACACCGTCCCGTTATTCGTTGCATCTGTGGCGACGGTCGCAACGGTGGTATTGGATGAACTCCAAGTAGCCGAGCTGAGCTGCTGAGTGCCGCCAACACTGAATGTCCCCGTGGCGGTCATCGTCTGCGCACCGCCCACCGCAACCGAGGGGCTGCCAGGTGTAACCGCAATGGAAACCAGATTGGGCGGCGTGAGCGTGCCCGGTTCGTACAACTCCGCGCCGGCCAGGTAGTCATTGCCGGTGACATAGCCGCCGGCCATCAGCACCGTGCCGTTATTCAGCAGCGTTCCCGTCTGATTGATGCGCGCGGCGTTCAAGCTTCCGGTGGGCGTGAACGTCCCGGCCGTGGGACTGTACACCTCTGCGCTGGCGTTGGCGGCATTGCTCGCGTTGATGCCTCCGGCCATCAGCACCGTGCCGTCGCCCAGCAGCGTCGCGGTGTGGGCGCCGCGTGCGGTGTTCAGGCTGCCAGTGGAGGAAAAGGTCGCGGTGGCGGGATTGTATAGCTCCGCGCTCGCAATCCCCGCCGTGAGATTGGAGGTCATGCCAACGTTGGAGACGGCGGCGCCACCCGCCATCAGGACCATGCCGTTGTTCAGCAGCGTTGCTGTGTGATAGGCGCGCGCGGTGTTCAAGCTTCCGGTAACGGTGAAGGTCCCGGTGGCGGGATTGTACAGCTCGGCGCTGTCCAAGGGCGCGGCGGAGGTGTTAACGCCACCCGCCATTAGCACCAAGCCGTTGCTCAGCAGCGTCGCCGTGGGCCGGAGGCGTGCGGCATTCAAGCTGCCCGTCGGCGTGAATGTCCCGGTGGCCGGATCGTAGATCTCCGCGCTGGCTAAGGCGGCGCTGCCATTGGTGCCGCCCGCCATCAACACCATGCCGTTGCTAAGCAGCGTCGCCGTGTGCCCCGCGCGCGCGGTATTGAGGCTGCCTGTAAAGGTGAAGGTGCCCGTGGCAGGATTGTACAGCTCCGCACTGGATAAGGCCTGGCCATTGCTGTTAAAGCCCCCTGCGATCAGCGCCATGCCGTTGCTCAGCAGTGTCGCAGTGGCACTCAAACGCGCGTCGTTCATGCTGCCGGT
>JASIKV010000337.1 GCA_030049455.1 Terriglobia bacterium | reverse complement strand
CGGCCATCGAACTGGTTTTGCCTGATTCGCTGCTCAACGATTTCTCCTAACTTTGTGACACAAGTCCGCCCTGCCAAGTATAATCCCGCGGATGTGCAAAGTTTCCAGGTTGTTTTTCAGTGTTGCACTGGCTTGGCCTCTTTTCACCACGGCAACCCTCAGCCGGCCGCAAACGGCGAATGTTGAATTTCCCCGGGTCCCGGAAGCGGCCATCCTTTCTCTCACGGGAAGTCATTATCCGAAGATTACTCGGGCGCTTTCCACCGTGGGGTTTCATGTGAGTGAAATCAACGGGGAAGAGTTTCAGTCTTTCCTCAGCGGCTCTTCGACTCTGCTGATCATTCCGGAAAATGAGGGGCGCCATTTGGAAACCCGGCAGTTGCAAGCGGTGCTTTATGCCGTCGGACGGGGGACGCCGCTGCTTCTCGATGGCGCGACGCCGCTGGCGGAAGCCCTGGGCATGAAAGCCACGGGGGCACGCGGGGATTTAACGCACTATCACTGGGACCACTACGCTGCCGATGCCGTGCGCCTGCCGGGGCGATTGACCTACTCGAAATTCAAGGTCAGTCGCGGGCTGAAGATCCTTGCCTTCGGCTCCAGTGAAAGTGACCCGCTGGTGGTGTCAGGAAGTCGCGGCCACGGCAAGTTTGTCTACAGCACCATTCAACTCGAGCCACAGCAGGGAATGGTCTTTCAATATCTGCCGTTCCTGGCGCAGGCGATCGTGGACGAACTCAACATCGCGCCGTCCCTCGCCGCCGACAATCTGTGTGTGTACGCCGATTTCGGCGGTGAGCCCAAGGCTGATCCTGTGGCCGTGGCGGCGCAACTGAAAAGTTGGTCCGTGCGCGAAGTTCATTTGGGAGCTTTCTACGGCTCCGACATGTTCCGCGAGTTCGCTCCACGATTTATCGCCGCCGCCCACCAGCAGGGCATCGCGGTTTATGCCTGGCTGGAATACCCCATGGTCAGCATGGAGTTCTGGGACCAGCACCCGCACTGGCGCGAAGTGACGGCCAACGGCCGCGCCGCCATCATGGACTGGCGCTACCACATGGCGCTGGAGGATCCGGATTGCTTCAAGGCAGTCGCCGAACTTACCCGCCGCATGGTGCTCGATTTCGATTGGGACGGCGTGGATTTTGCCGAGTTGTATTTTGAAGCGGAGCAGAAGATCTTCCAGAAGCCGGGGGACTTCACCCCCATGCACCCGACGTTTCGCAGGATGTTCCGCCAGCGTTACGGCGTGGACCCCAGGGAGATGTTCGACCCTTCATCGCCAGACTATGGGCCGCGGAATGCCCAGTTGCGGAGCGATCTGAAGGAATTTCGCGTCGAGCTGATTACAAACCTGACGGAGCAGTTCCTGAAAATTCTTGCAGATTGCCGCGCGCAAAAGCCCTATTTGCAGACGACGCTGACGTTCATTGACGCGCTGCGCGATCCCACCGTGACCGAGCGTTACGGGATCGATACCGACCGTCTGCTGGGGCTCGAAAAGCAATATGATTTCGCAGTTGAAATCGAGGATCCCTACACAGTGTGGAATTCCACTCCCGACCGGTACCGGGCCATGGGTGAATATTACCGGCCGCGCCTTCGGCCCGGCACGCCCCTCTCACTGGACGTCAACGTCGTGGACCGCGATCCCCCCGGCCGCCCGCTGAACAAGCCGCGCGGGCTGGAGCTCTACGAGTTGGCTGCCAACGTGGCTGAAAATGTAGACCTGATTACGCTCTACGCCTTCAGCACATTTTCCGCCGATGATATGCGCCTGCTTCCCTTCGTGCTGGGCGCACACGAGATGGTGGGCGAACCGGGCGAAGATGGAAAAATCGTGGCGCGACATCAGCTCATCTGGAAAACGCCTGCGCGCGGCCAGACGGTCTACGTTGACGGCCGCGAATGGCCCTGCCGGTCGGATTCTGAAGTTGTGATTCCTGAGGGCGAGCATACAATTTCAATGCGCCCGGGTACAGCAAGTTCAACCGGCAGTGCAATGAATATAGAAGGCATCAACGGCGGAATTCTTCAGGCGGAGCGCTCAGGTGACGGCTTGCGATTTACTTACCAGTCACGTGGGCGCTGCTACGTCACGCTAAGCAGAAGGCCTTCCATTGTCCGCTGCGATGGGGCCCCGGCCGGCACCGCGCCGCTGAATAATGGCAACTATGTGTGTCTGGAGCTTCCTCAAGGGAAACACACCGTCGATGTCGATTGAAACGCTTTACACTGGCTCCCCAAATCCTGTCGGGCCGTTCAGAGCTTGCGGCGCGGGTATCTCCGATTTCGGGAGCCGGCAAATCGCACCTGTCCGTGACTTTGACGCGGCCTGGTCCGAGTTCCGGACTCCGATGGAGTCAATCGGACTCCCGACATCGGTGGAGGCTGTGCCGCCCTTTGCTCCCGGAAACGGAAACTCCATACATGCATCGTAATCGCTTTCAATCACTAATACGATTCATCGTGGGCACAGCAATCCTCGCATGCCTGTTTTCGGTCCAGTCCACCGCTGCGCTCTCACCCTCGAG
>JASIKV010000039.1 GCA_030049455.1 Terriglobia bacterium | reverse complement strand
CGCTCCGGCAAGCGCGCGATCGTTGCTGCGCACGGAAACAGCCTGCGCGGCCTGGTAAAGTATCTCGATAACGTTTCCGAGCAGGAAATCGTGGGGTTGAACATTCCCACGGGGATTCCTCTGGTTTACGAACTGAATGAACAACTAAAGCCGCTGCGCCATTATTATCTCGGAGATCCGGAGGCTGTGGCGCGCGCCGCGCAGGCCGTGGCCGATCAGGCGAAACGCAAGGCTTGAGAATCGCTTGTAATCCTAGTGCTAAGTTGTGTTAATACGCGCAATTACTTCGGGGGGCTGGAAGGGCGGGGCTTCAGCCCTGCCGTTGAAGGGAGCAGAGCAGAATGGGCCTTTAGGCCCTGAAGCAAGGCCACTTCAGGGGCTAAAGCCCTCATGAACCGGCCGGCTCCAGGCGGCGGGGCTGAAGCCCCGCCCTTCCATCTGCCACACGAATAATAACGCTTATTTCTGCAAGCAAGCACTAGAGCTGTAGCACGGGCATCCTGCCGGTGGACTGGGAGCCCATGCCACGGCGCGGAGCATGCCTGCACTACTGCAAATGGACGCGTGTGGCATTGCGGGGGGCGTTCAGCTGGAAAACGGAATCGGCAAGAGGCCGGTTAACCTTGACGCTCGTATAACGCGCAATGGTGTAATCGCCGCCCGGCTGGAAGAGTTTCTCCTGCGTGGGCAGCCAGGATTCTTCACTGATCCACATTTGAATCTTGGAAAATTGCGAGGCAATGCTTGACTTGCGGGGAACAAGCTCCAGAAGCACATTGGTGTCGCCTTCCAGGTCCTCTTCACGAAGATATTTCACATCGTAGGCTTTCTTAAGGTCGGAGGGATCGGTTCCGAAGCTCAAAAGCAGGATTTCCTGCACCAGGTCGCCTTTCTGGCTCAAGTCGTATTCCTGAACTTGATTGATCTTGGGAGCGTAAGATTCAAGCTTGTTCTTGTGAATCAAATAGGTCTTGGCTTCGGGCTTTTGAATATCCAGGCAGATTTCGGGATTTTTTCCCTTGCGGAAAAAGAGCAGGCCTGAATCCGTGGACTTGTCGTTCACCAGCACCGTCACCTTGGTGTATTCCAGGACGGCGGATACGGTCTTCAGGCGCTTTGACACCTCATTCATCTGATCGAGAATTTGCGTCAAGTCGGCGGGATGTTTTCCTTTGCGCGCTCGCGCGGGTGGGGCGAAGGAGAGCAAAATGGCCGCGGCCAGCAGCACACGCACTCCGCCTTGGAAGACTTTTCGCATGAAATCGCACCTCTGGGCGACGATTCGAGCATAGGACAATGTCGCGCCAGCGGCGGGGTTATTCCTCCACCACCACAGTATAGCTCAGGATAACTTGTTGGCGGTCCCTCACCGCATCGATGGACTTCACGGTGAAGGGCCGGTGGATGTGCCTCTTGAGGATGACGGGGATGGCGTCCTCGGGTTTCTGGTCGAGCGAGCCGACCAATCGCGGGTCCACCAGATAGCGCACTTCCCGATTGGCGCGCCCTACTTCAATGATTCCCTGGATATGACGGATGTCCGTCAACTGCAAAGTAGGGCGATCGCTGAACCAGATCCGCGGGGAAAGAAAAATGAAGGCCAGGATGGCCGCGACGATCAGGTCATATTGCCAACTGCCGCGCTCGTAGGCCCAGAAAACGCTGCGCGCTATCACCTTCTTGACCGCTGCTCCGAATTTGCGCAAGGGAGACATAGGCGGCGGGGCGGGGTCAGGAGCAGGTGCGGGAGCAATCGCGGGTTCGTGGATTTCAGAACTTGTGGCCATAAAACTTACCTGAAGAAAATAGCCAGAAACGGGGCAAGAATCAATCGGAAATAATTCGGCCGTCGCGCATGTGGATGACGCGGTTGGCGATGCCTGCGGCTTCCGGGTTATGAGTGATCATCAGGACGGTCTGGCGGAAAGTGCGGTTCAGTTCGCGCAGCATGTCGAGCACCACCTGGGAATTCTCCGTGTCCAGATTGCCCGTGGGTTCGTCGGCCAGCAAAATTTTGGGCTCGCAGATCACCGCCCGCGCAATCGCCACGCGCTGTTGTTCACCGCCGGAAAGGGCGAAGGGGCGGTGGTGCAGCTTCTTCTCGATTCCCAGCATGCGGGTAATAGCTTCGAAGCGGTGCGGGTTGAATCCGTTGCCCTGAATGTGCTGGGCGATGGCGATGTTGTCGCGCGCGGAGAGTGTGGGCAACAAGTTGAAGCGTTGAAAAACGAAGCCGATCTTGTGCCGGCGGAAGCGCGTGCGGTCGGCGTCGGTCATCAGCCGAAAATCGTTGCCGTCAATGCACACCTGGCCGTCGGAGGGGCCGGTCAGGCCGCCCAAAATGTGCAGCAGCGTGGATTTGCCGCAACCCGATGGGCCGACCACGGCCACAAATTCGCCTTCCTGCACGACCAAGTCGACGCCCCGCAGCGCCGGGACATCGACTTTGCCGAGGCGGTAGTTTTTGGTGAGCGATTTGACGGAGATGATGGGTTCCACGGGCTGCTCTTTCCGGAATTCTTCGCCGGTTTAGTCTCCAGGCCGCTACTCGTAGGCGAGGGCATCCACCGGGTCAAGCTGGGCCGCTCGCAGGGCAGGATAGAACGATCCCAGGATGCTGCCCATCAGAGCCAAGCAGGCGGCGTAAAGCCTCCAATCCCAGGTCATCTCCACGGGCAGGGTGGGGAAAATTCCTCCCATGACCTTGCGCAGAATCACCGCCCCCATGAACCCGGCGATGACGCCTATAGCCGTTAGAAACGTGGCCTCCCTCAGGATGACCGAGATGATGTAGGTCTTTGAAGCGCCCAAGGATTTCAGAATGCCAATTTCGCGCGTGCGCTCCGTGATCGTGGTGTACATGGAAAGAAAAATGACCAGAAATCCGATTCCCACGGCGAGGGCAATCATCACCGTGATGAAGTAATTCAAGCCGGGGATGTTGTTGGAGGTCATCAACGACATGTACTCCTTGATCGGCAGGATATTGTAACCCTCCAACCACGCCTTGATTTTATTGGCCACTTCATCGGTGTACGCCGGGTCTGTACATTTCACGAAAAAGGTGGTGGCTTTATCATGGGAACCCGTCAGGTCCTGGAGTGTGGCAAGCTGAATGAACCGCCGCGCCCCCTTGCCGTGCTCAACGATGCCGCAAACGCGGAAGTCATGGTTTAGCACGTTAATGGTGGTTCCTACCTTCACACGGTGGCCATTGGCGTAGATATCGTCCACCAGCATGTCGTAGGGCTCCTGAAAGGGTCCTCCGGCGTGATAAACAAACCCGCCTGACACGGCATTAAAGCTCGGCAGGTCAATTCCGTAGATCAGGTCGAGCGATTCCTGGGAATTAACGTGGATAATGGCAGGGGCGACCGCCAGGACGCGGGGCAATTCCGCCAATCGCTGGCCAATCGCCACCGGCATGGGCGCTTCACCCAGGCCGAGCATGAACGAAGCTCCGGGGGGGCGCACCAATATATCCGCGCCAACGCCTTCCACCCGGCGGGCGCTGTCGCTCACCAGCCCGTGGCAGAGCCCCACCACCAGAATCACCATCGCGACCTCAATCGCCACGGCGAGCACGCTTACCGCTGTGCGGATGGGCCGATGCAGAACGTTAGACAAAATCAGCTTATTGACCAACGGGGCGTTCCTCAGGCTTGGCGGTGGTTAGATCCACCAGCTCCGATCCCTCGGGCTGCTTCAGTTCAAACTTGTCCGGCGAGATCGGGTCATTGAATTTCGCGGTTTCTACCGTAATCGCGAGCTCGTAATCCTCAGCAGGGCGGGTTATTTCGATATGCGTGGGGTAATGAACTCCCTGAAAGTCCTGGTAGTAGGAATAGCGCACGTCTTCGGCGTAGGAGCCATCGGGTTCGTAGAATTGAATGCGGGTGATCTCCAGGTCGGAGCGGTCGAACCACACGATGCGGCTGAGCGTGGTGTGGTGCCCCGGCGTGGTCTCTTCAATGAAGACGGTGTAATAGCGTTTGCGTTCCCTGCGGCTTTGGTTTTCGACCCGATAAGAGGGCGTTTCATGCTCCTCGTCGATGGGAGGGACGGTCAGCGCTTCAGAAATATGCTGGGGCCGCAAATTCTCAAGCGCGTTTTTGGTGGCGCTGCGGTGGAAGGTATTCTTTCCAATGATGAATTTGTGCTTGGAGGGAATGGAAAGGCGGAACTCCTGGCCGTCCGAAACCATGTCGAAAATGGTGGTTCGAATGAGCGGCGCCTGGCCCAAAAGGTGAATGTTCGAGGGCCGTTGCAGCAGAACGAAGCCCTTTACATCGTGGTATTCCGTCAAAGCGCCGGTGTAGACCGAGCCCGCCGTCGGGGCCAAATCCACTGAGGCGGTCATGGTGCGGATCCCAACGCTCCAGGCGTTTATCTTATCGACAAGTTGGGCGAGAGTTGCTTCCTGCGGTGGGTTCTGGTCCGGGGGATGGATGTGCGCCACCTTCCGCACCAGGCACCCTGGCGTGGCCAGGAGCAGAGCGGCAAAGATCGTTGCCGAGAATGCCTTTGTTCTCTCAATCTCTTTGATTCGCAAGCGTCGTGTTCCAATCTAACAAACGCCTTCAAATGTGTCAATGCGCGTAATTATGAACTTCCGCAATCGGCATGGACCTGGCTTTGGCCAAAAGCTTAGGCCCGCCAACGCTGTTCCGGATGTCACTATTCTCCTCCATCCGTGTCGCCTGCAAATGGCAGCCGGATCGCCTCATCCGGCCCTAAGCCGGTTGATTTCCAGGATCTCCCTCCCAAGCCACCAGCTTTGATGCTAAATACCTCCCAAGAACATGCATGTATTGTTCCAAATTTCTTGCAACTCCGAGGGGACCCTGATGGGGAGACGGTGAGGTCAGCAGGTGCTTGCAGGCCCTCAAAGTTTATCGGGAGGTCAACTTCACCTTGCAGGAGTGCAGTGATTCGCGAGTGCGGCGAGTGGGCACAAAATAAAATGAGGGGGAAGCCCTCTCCCCCCTCCAAGCGTCGGGTCTTGGGTCTAAACTCCGAGCCGTCGCTGGCTACCCTCTAGGTTTGTCCGACGGCGACTCGCCCTTGCCTATAGCAAGCCGAATTCCAACCGATGGACAAATATGCGCGGCTGATCCAATTTGCTAAATCTTTATTTTACATTTATTTACATTGCCCAAAGGGGGTACCATCCCGACGAATAGGGCATTGGAGCGATAAATTTCTTCTATATTTGAAATTCCAAATACGGAATTCTGCAAAAGGGTAAGGCAAAAGACGTATACCAGATATCTTTGCCCTTCGGTCCGCCCATCGGGGGCGAAGTGACAGAAAGTCTCTCGATTTGGGTATGGGCATCACCAGGGCGAGGGGTTTGCAGGGCGCGCATTTTCCACCGGAATGCAAATCCATATTGCCCAACCCGGCGGTAACGGTGCAGTTTGAACTTGTAGCGGCGAGTTTATCCGTCAGCCGACGGACCAAATGGCGGCATAAAGCCGCCTCTACTTCAAACTGCACCACTATCCAACCCGGTGGTAGTGGGTCAGTTTGAATCTTGGAGGCGGCTTCGCACGGTCCGGAGTTGTAGCGCGGCTGTCCTCAGCCGCGAAACCGTCGCGGGTGGTCCCGACGAGGCGGGACGCGCTACAAAATTCAAACTGAACCACTACTGAGACGTAAACAACCATTTCCACATGAACGGGCTGTTGTCAGGCGCCATCCAGATTGCGCGGCTTACTGGGGCCGGCGCTCAAGCTTCGAGCTCGGGTTTCGAGCAAAAGATGGAAGGGTCCGGCAGGCGTTGTATCAGGCCGTTTCATGATAATGTTTGTTGCCACCGATCGGAGTTCACATGCGCGATACCTCCAAAAATGCGACCTTTCTTTACCTGGGCTTGACCCTGGCGTTCAGTTCCGTGTTCTGGGTGCTGATCATCGGCTCAGGCCACTTGGGTTCCGGAGCCGGGCTGCTGGTTTATGGAGTGATGTGGTCACCGGCGCTGGCCGCGCTGGAAACTTA
>JASIKV010000336.1 GCA_030049455.1 Terriglobia bacterium | reverse complement strand
CCAATCAGGGCGATCTGCCGGTCAGCCTCGTCTTTCAGGACCCCATTCCTGGCAGCCAACTCCTGCCACTTGCCCAGGGCAGCATCAAGGTCGCCCGTTTCCTGCAAGGCCTGGGCAGCGGCTTCCAGTCGAGTCTCCTCAACACTAGGTCCGCTCAGGGGTTTCTGCCTCAGGAAAACATAGGCGCCGCCGGCCAGGACCACGAGCAAGAGGATGATTACCGCGACCATGGCTGGCGAAGACCTTTGGGGCACTTCCTTGCTTGCTGCGACCGGAGGAGGAGGCGCGACACGGGGCGCCACACGGGTGGGCCGGGCTACGGGCTTCTGCCCAGGCGTGAGGGCGGGCCGGGACTTGGTCGGAGTGGACGGGGAGGGTTGTATTGCCTTGGATTTCTTCGTGACCCGCGCCGACAAGGGGGAGGAGCTCAGGACGTTGGTGGTTTCTATCGGACCGGTTCCCTCTGCGGGTGCGTCGTGTGCGGCAAGTGAGGCTGAATCATCCTCGTCACCGGATTCCTGCCTTTCGCGCGCTTCGCGCTCAATCTGAATGGCTTCCAGAAGCTCCGCCGCCCCTCGATTGTCCTTATCGAGCTTGAGAATGTTGTTCGCGTGCTTTTCGGCTTGCTCCAGTTCACCCAGCCGCAGCGCTTTCTGTCCGGCCATGAGGGCATCCCGCAGTTCGCTGGCGCGCTTATGCTCTCGAGTGGCTCGCTCCTGAAGAGCCAGCGCCTCTTTGTCCAGGGGGTGGAGCTTCTGCGCTTCGCTGAGGGCCAGAAGAGCCGCCGAAAACTCCCCGCGGCCCATGGCCTGCTCCGCTTCCGCCACCAGGCGCTTGGATTTGACCTCAGGCGGAAGCCGCTGGATGTCCGAATTAATCTCGCTTTGCAGGCGCTTCGCGTCGGAGTGAGTGTGGTCGAAGAACAGGACGGCGCGCACCTTTTCCTGCGCGCCGTTGAAATCGCCGCTGGTGCGCAGGGTTTCCGCCTCGCCCAGAAGATTGCCGATAAAGTTTGCCTGCATGCGGCGGGCCACGGGCAGCATTTCGCCCAGCATGTCGTCGAGGGATTGGTAGCGCTCGTCGGGGCTTTTCTTCAGCGCCTTGCTGATGACCGGGTCCAGCTCCGGCGGCGAGTCCGGGCAGCATTTGCTCAGGGGTTCGGGTTCGCTGGTCAGGATCTTGGCGATGACGGAGGTCATGGTCGATCCGTCAAAGGGCTTCTTGTACGAGATCAACTCGTAAATGACGCACGCTACCGACCACAAGTCGGAGCGGCTGTCCACACGCCCGTCGTTCACCTGTTCCGGCGGGGCATAATGTACCGTTCCGAGGAACATGCCGGTTTTGGTGAGGGTGGTGGTGCTCAGGTGGACGATGCCGAAGTCCACGACTTTGACGATGCCCTGCTTGGTGACCAGGATATTGGCGGGCTTCACGTCACGATGAACAAACCCGTGCTTGTGCGCGTGGCTCAGGCCCTCGCAGAACTGCTGCGCCAGCCGGAGCTTGGCGGCGATGGGAATATTCGAATTGCGGTTGATAATGTTGCGAAGGCTTTCGCCTTCGACATATTCCATGACGATGTAAGGGCAGCCGTCGGCCTCTCCCATGTCATGAATAGTCACGATGTTCGGATGCTGGAGCGTTCCGGCGGCCTGGGCCTCGCGGTAGAACCGCTTGAGCACTTCGGGCTCAGACACCAAGTCCGGCGTGATGGTTTTAATCGCCACCAAACGGCCAATAAAGGGGTCGCGGGCCTTGTACACAACCCCCATGCCGCCCTGGCCCAACTCCGCAACGATTTCGTACTTTCCGATTTTCTGGACTGCCTTCTGGTCCATGGATCAATGCCCCAAGATCTGGAGATCTGAGAGCGTGGCCCTAGCCGAAATATTGGGAAGCCCTGCGCGCAAGCATTCCCGCCCCGGTGCCGTGGATGCAGAAGCCGCTGGCCGCCCCTCTGCAAGCCGATGCCGCCCTGTTCAGACTTACCCTTGCCAAGCTTGGCATACCCTCACGCTGCCCACACGAGCGCAATCGACGCTTCCACAGCCCTCAGCCTCGCTGCACAGACAGTCGTGCGCTCCACAGGAAATGGGAACACGCGAACAGCGAGTGCGGGACTTCAGGAGCGGGTCTACTCAGATTGGCAGTGTGTTCCCCGGATCTCCTGAAATTGGGGGAATTAGGTCATATCAGAAGTTGTTTGTCCTTCGCGGTTCCCCTGGCCGCGCAGACACGTTATCCCTCTTCATCACTTGGCCTGAAGAAGCCCCTATCCGCCCAACGAGTCGCATCCTGGCATCAACGAACAACCGTTACAGCCTCATTCTATCCGAAGATTATGCAAATGCAAGGCGGTCACAAAGGTCATCCCTTGTGGCAGCCCTTGCGCCAAAGGCTCTTCTTTTCTTTCACGGGGAATCCGGGGGGAGATATTCAGCCACCGCGAGAAATCCCCCGGAGATCAGGACGCCGACAAACTTGGCAAACTCCTCAGGAGAGGTTTCCGCATGGATGAAGTTGTGAGCCTTGCACTTCTCCCAGAGTCGGCGAACCGTTGTCTTGCCATCACACAAGGGAATCAGGAAGGCGACCCAGGGATCCACGCGGCAGTCCATGGCAAAGGGGTTTTCCGCGTGCAAGGCCAGTTGTTCAGGCACAAGCTCACCATCCTTCATCTTGTGGATGGTGCGCAACTCGAGCGAGTCCCGAGCGCAAGGGGTCGTGCCCAGAAGGTCATCAAATGCGGAGGGGCCGGCGGCAAAGGTCTCCCACTTGAGAAGCCAGGCTATTTCCTCACGCCCGGTTCGCCGGCCGCCCGCTCGCCGGACGGTGAAAGCCTTGCGGCCATTGTCCTTTCGTTGCACGATGATCCAGCCGTAGGCAATGGACTCAACGCCCAGACGCGCAAGGTTTTCGCGCATAAGGTTGACAGTCTCAAAACCCTTTCTTGACTGCAAGGCGTACCTGAAGGCCGCGTCTTTCGGCTCTTGGACAAGTAACTCCAGAATGGCCACATCGAAATCCGCCTGCCCTTCGCCCAGCCAGCCCCGGACGCGGTCTTCCAGCAGGGCGCCTTTGCGGTCGGACGCTTGCGCCAGGCAATAGAAGCAGCCCCCCGGCTTCAAGTAGTTTGGCAGACCCGCGATGATGCGGCGGGTGATTTGTTCTCCATCAGCCCCGCCGTCATAGAAGATTTTATCCGGATGCAGCACGGGCATATAGGGCGGATGAGCCACAATACGGTCAAATTCCAGATTCTCCGCGCCCTCGAAGAGGTCGCCCTTGAGCACCGTGACATTGTTGAGTCCGTTCAGCAAACGATTGAACTCCGCCATGTGCGTGGCGCGCGCCGTGATGTCAATCGCCCAGGCCTTCCTGGCATAAGCGGCGGCGGCGAGCGCAACGGCGCCCGTGCCCGAACATAACTCCAGAAAGCTGTCGCACGGAGTTACCGGGAGCATGTCTATAAACTCCCAGGTGTTGGGACTGATGGCCGGATAAACAAAATCCTCGGGAAACTTTAAGCCGCTCCCGGCAGGGGCAAGCCACCGATCGGAAACAATGTATAAAGGCCCGAAAGGATAAAGGGCCACGGGGCAAAAGAGCCGTGTGTCGCTCCCCGAATCAAGGCTCGCCAAACCGAGGCCCTCCAACGCTTTGACGACCGGCGCCGAAAGGCCTGATTCCAATTCCGCCCGGGGAAAGGATTCTCCCAACAAGAATAGACGCGTGAGGTGACGCAAGGGACCCGACGATATGGATTCTTTCGCTGGCGAATACTGACTCGGAATAAGGTCATCTAAGCGGTCGATTCCCAGGAGCCCGCAGATTGAGCTTTCGTTAAAGGCATTCGATCGCAGGTAATCCCGGAGAATTTCGAAGTTGGGGGAGTTTTGAAGACACAGTGCCATAAATTCATCCCATGAATACTGCCATTCGTACCGACCTCTGAAGGAAAATATCCATTTGATCGTCGATGGCTTTGCCCACAATGTTCATGTCGCTGACGGGCTTGCCGTCTTCATCCAGAAAGTCGAGGGTGCCGGAGGAGAAGAGTTTGAGAGCGTCCGCCAGCAAAGTGGCGCGGTCGCGCGATCCGTCGAGCAGGGCCAGCAGTCCGCGTTGAATGGAGTTGCCCAGCTTCAGGCTCCGGTGGTGGAGCGTTGACACGATGTCGCCGGCCACGGCCTGACATCGGGCCAGCGGACTGACCACCGGCCGGTCACTAAGGGACAGCGCAAAAGGCGGGACGAAGAGGTGCAAGTCCACCAAACCCGCACAATAGGTCCTCCAGATGCACTCCGCGATGTCCGCCGTTGCATCTTGACCCTCTTTGGGCGTGAATTCGAATCTCTTACGGGCACACTCCTCCACTCCCCTCACGAGGTCCGGAAAGGGTATGCGCTCCGGTTCCCGGTCTGCGAGAAACCAGAACAACGCCCGCCCCAGGGGGTCCGCAGTTTCCAACTTCGCTCCGCTAAGGCACTGGAAGGTATCTTTGCCGCCCGGCTCTGGGCTTGGCGCCGGCGTGGCGGGGCGTGCAGATGTCGATACACGGTACGCCTTCACGCAATCGGGCTTGAGAGAGCGGTTCAGGGGGACGTTCGCGTGGCAGAGCAGGGTCTTGCGGAAACAGCGGCCGCGCATGAAGTCCAGGTATTGTTCTCTCAGGATAATATTGTGACCAATCCGGTCCAGGACTTCGACGGCCTTCGGCGTGAGGTCGCGTGGCATCATCTCGAATAAATCGGACTCCCCCAGGAATTGCAAGTCGTGCCGTTGGGCCTGGTCCATAAATTGATGGAAGTAGAGCGGGGTAAAGATCTCGGAAAGCTCGTCATGGTAAAGGCTCTCCGGGCACCTTTCTGACATCCGGCCCAATTCTTCCTGGAGGAACCGGACGTACGGTTCAGATTGCTTTTCCTGCGCATTGGCAAGTATTTTGAGGAGCGCCAGGGCCTGGTTCATGCGCTGGTTTGGGTCATGAAAGTCGCGGTTGTGGAACAACATCATCTCCCGGAGCATTATCCGGGTGTGGCAACCAGGAAGAGCGTTGAAGCTGATATAGGCAACCCCTTGGGGAGCCAGGCTGCCCCGGCAAATGGCTAAGATCTGCTCGCGCACGGGCACCGGCACCCAGGTGTAAAGGCCATGGGCAATGATGTAATCGAACATTCCATAGTCTGGCGCCATTTCCAGCAAATCGAGGTGACTCAGCTTGAGATTTCGAAGCCCGGCTTTTTCGGCCATCTCGCGGCCGCGGGCAATAGCTGTTCCCGCTGAATCCACACCCACGAACTCGCTGTGGGGCATGCAAACCGCCATTGCCGCCAGGTTCGTGCCATCGGAGCATCCCAATTCCAATACGCGGCAAGCCTCAACGGGCGCAGGCTTCATGCCGAAGAGGCTCGCGACCGTCGCCAACCGGTCGGGATGGGTGTAGGCGAAGGCGAGGGATGGATAGGTTACTTCATCGTACGAGGTCACTCGATATGCCTCCAATCATGGGCTGACTCCTGCTGCCGGCGGCGCGTCACATCCCCCGACAGATGAGGGGATCTGAGACGCCATTCCTGCCGGCCCTCGGCAGGCTATGGCGCGTGCGTTTGAAATCTGGATTACTTCGCAATTCATTCTATTGCAAGACACCGCGCGGCTCAAGGCCGTCGGCCCGGAGGGAGGAAGCCAACTCAACTGGCGGTGGCCACTCCTGTGTCCTTCCCTCTCGCGATTGCAAATTACGACCTCGACGGCAGCAATAAGGCGGCCTTTTTCGAGGCGGATGACGGTTGCATTCCGGGTGGCCGAGGTGTAGATTGTCGGGCGGGCTGAAGCTGAAACTGGAATTCCCGGTCTACTTTGGGGAATTAATCCAGCGGGTGGGTTTCTTCGTGGCAAACCTGGCGACCATCTGCCGGGCGGGGGTAAGCTATTCCAAAAAGCGGGGGAATCCATATCTACCCAATCATCGGCAGATTCGGCGAGGGAGACGCCTGCAAGTCCGTTCCCCTCCCGTTTTTCAGCCCTAAAATGTAGGATAACTGCAAGCTAGAATCCTCATTGACAATGAGGGAACAATTTGCTATATCTTGCCTCACATTGGCAACAAGCTGATTAAATACGGGGCGAAAAGGAGCGCGTCATGCCTGAGAGTACTCAGAAGCGGCTTGAAAGAGTGCGTCCTCCACGTGTCCATGTTACCTATGATGTGGAGACGGGGGGTGCGATCGAAATCAAAGAACTCCCTTTCGTAATGGGAGTCATGGGAGATTTCTCTGGTCAGCCTGTCGATCCCTTACCGAAGCTTAAGGACCGACGTTTTGTTGAGATTACGCTGGATAATTTTGACAGCGTCCTGGAAAGCATGAAACCCCATATAGCGTTCTCCGTAGATAACAAGCTGAGCGACGATGAGAACGCCGGGCAGTTGAAGGTCGATCTAAACTTCAAAAGCATCGAAGACTTCGAGCCCGAAAAGGTGGCTCGGCAGGTTAAACCTTTGCGTGAACTGCTCGAACTCCGCACTCGGCTGAGCGATTTGAAGGGTACCTTGCAGACCAACGACAAGTTGGATGAGCTCCTGCTGGATGCCGTTTCAAACACCGACAAATTAGAGAAGCTGCGTGCGGAACTTGGAGACAAGAAAGAAGAAGGGAAGGAGGGTGGCAATGCCTAAGGATGCTAAAGCATCTGCACAAGCGCAGACAACCGAACAGGTGGGGGAAAAGACACTTCTCGACCAGATTGTGGAGACCGGCAAGGTAGGGACGGATACCGCCTCTCGGGAACGTGGCAAAAGTCTGGTGAAAGAGTTTATCTCCCAGGTTTTGCAGGGAGAGGTCACCGTTTCGAAAGATACCGAAGCGATGATCAATGCTCGGATTGGGCAGATCGATCATTTGCTGTCCATCCAGCTCAACGAGATCCTTCATAATCCCACTTTTCAAAAGCTGGAAGGCTCATGGCGAGGCCTCAAGTACCTGATCAGCCAGAGCGAAACGAGCGCCATGTTGAAGATCAGGGTCCTGAACGTCTCCAAAAAGGACCTTTTACGTGACCTGCAACGCGCTCCCGAGTTCGATCAGAGCGCGGCGTTCAAGAAGATCTACGAAGAAGAGTTCGGCGTATTCGGAGGCCAGCCGTACGGCGCGATAATTGGCGATTACGAGTTCAGTAAGCATCCGGAGGACCTCGAGCTTCTGGAAAAGATGGCGGCGGTTGCCGGAGCAGCCCATGCTCCATTCCTTTCCGCCGCTTCCTCACAACTCCTGAACATGGAAAGCTTCACGCAGTTGGACCAACCCCGTGACATTGGGCGGATTTTTGATACCACCGAATTCGCCAAATGGAAGGGCTTCCGGCAGAGCGACGACAGCCGCTACGTGGGATTGTGCGTCCCGCACGTGCTGATGCGGCTGCCGTATGGCAGGGATACGGTTCCTGTCGACGCTTTCAATTATGAAGAGGGCGTGGACGGGACAGACCACAGCAAATACCTGTGGGGGAACGCCGCTTATGCCATGGGCGCGCGGATGACCAGCGCGTTTTCTCTCTACGGCTGGTGCGCGGCCATTCGCGGCGTTCAGGGTGGAGGATTGGTGGAAGGTTTGCCATCCCATACCTTCCGGACCGACGACGGAGACGTAGCTCTGAAATGTCCAACCGAGATCGCCATAACCGACCGGCGCGAAAAGGAGCTGGCGGACCAGGGCTTGATCCCGCTGGTGCATTGCAAAGGCACGGACAAGGCGGCATTCTTCAGCGTGCAATCCGCAAACAAACCCAAGCTGTATGATAGCGACGCGGCCAATGCCAACGCCCGCCTCTCCTCCCAGTTGCCCTACATCATGGCGACTTGCAGGTTCGCCCACTATTTGAAAGCCATGATGCGGGACAGAATCGGCAGCTTCACATCCAAGGATGAGCTCACCATGTTCTTCAATCGTTGGATCTCCCAATATGTCACGACGGATGACACGGCTTCGCAAGCCACGAAGGCAAAGTACCCTTTGCGTGAGGCGCGGGTTGACGTCGAAGAGGTTAAGGGCAAGCCGGGAGTGTACAGAGCAGTGGCTTTCTTGCGGCCGCACTTTCAATTGGATGAGCTTACGGTTTCGCTGCGGTTGGTAGCAAACTTGCCGCCGCCGGCCCAGGGTTAGGACTGAGCGAAAAAGTGGCGGGCTCGGCCGGCGAGCCCTCCACACTTACATAATCGATCAAAATCTTCGCGAGGAGGCGAAAATATGGCTATCGAGTATTTCTTGAAGCTGGGTGATTTGAAGGGCGAAAGTGCTTCTTCCAAGCACAAGGATGAGATTGAGCTCCTCTCCTGGAGTTGGGGCGCGAGCAATCCGACCAGTATCGCGGGCACCGGCTTGAGCGGTGGGAAGGTTTCGATGTCCGACATTACTTTCAGCAAGGCGGTCGACAAGTCGAGCCCTAAACTGCTGGAACTCTGCTGCACGGGCAAGCACGTGGCCAAGGGCACGCTGTCATGCCAAAAGTCCGTGGGCGACAAGAATCCGGCGGACTATTTGGTCATTGAATTTGAAGAGATTGCAATCTCCAGCTTCCAGACAGGCGGATCGAGCGGTGATTCCGTCGGGGCAGAGTCCCTTTCCATGGCCTTTGTAAAGGTCAAGTATTCCTACAATGTCCAGGAAAAGGACGGGAAAGTGCAAAACGCGGGATCCTCGAGCTGGGATGCCGGAGCTCGGGAGAGTTCCTAGTCGAAAGCGGCTCGGTTTTTGGCAGACCTGCCGGACTGGGCTGTGGGCATGGCCACCGCCCAGTTCGGAGCATTGTCGAAGTCAGGTTGCTGCGGGAGTCGGCGTGAGATTGTGCTGTGTGCTAGTTAGGTGTTGAGCGATATTTTGTGTCTTATGGGTCGTGCTACAGGGTGAAAACCGGCGGCCCACCTACCGGATCCCTCGTTGACTTTCCTCACCCGGATGAAGCGGCGAAGGGGATGGTACGACCTCAAGGCTTGAATCAGCGCAAGGCCGCCGGTAACTGCGTTCGAATCGTTGGCAGGGAGCTCCGGGAGTGACAGAAACCCGCTGAATTCGGCGGGTATGAATTATGTAGATGGGCAAAACGAGGAGAAATAGAAATGCCACTGCTCCCGGTCCAGCAAGCCAGCGATCCAACCCAGTCGAAGCGTGACTACGAAATCCATTTAGCGATAGAGGGGCAGAAGCAAGGCACCATTAAGGGCGAGAGCACCTCCAAGGCCCATCTCCAGGAAATTGAAGTTTACGCTTTCGACTGGAGCGTGGCCTGTGCTCCAATCACCGCGGCCAGAGGCAAGCCGACTCTCAGTAGTGTATCGATTACAAAGGGAGTTGACCGGGCAAGCACGAACCTCGTATCTGCCTCGCTCAACTCCGAGATGATCAAGACCGCGACGATTTCCTGGAGCAAGTCGACGGGCTCGAATACCACCGACGATTTTTTCACAATCACTTTGACGAACGCATATGTCGCTTCCGTTCACATAACCTCGGGCGGGTCGAGCGTCGCCAAGGGGATGGGCGCCGAGGTCATAACACTCAGCTTTCAAAAGATCGAAATCAGCTATAAGCAGCAGACGGGTATGGGGCTGGTGCAAGCCGCCGGATCCATAAGTTGGGACATTGCCGGGAGCTGACCCCCTTAAGCCCGGAAGGCCTTGCGGATCCCGCTCGGCATCAAACATGGAAAACGCTCATCAACTTTTTCAAGCGGGCAGGCTGAATGAAGCAGTTCAGGCTTTGAACCTTGAGGTGAAGAATCATCCCGAGGATTCCAAGCGGCGCATCTTCCTTTTTGAACTCCTGTGCTTTAGCGGAGATTACGAGCGAGCCGAAAAGCAGCTCAATATCCTGGGGTCCGAGGGTATGAACAGCGAAATGGGTGCGTTGGTGTATCGCAGCGCCTTGCTCGCGGAGAAGACCCGGCAGGAGTTGTTTACAAAGCGGGAGTTTCCCAAACCCGTCGGGGAGCCGGCGAGTGGTGGGGCCGTTACGGGCACCCTCAACGGCAAGCCCTTCTCCTCCATCGCGGATGCCGACCCGCGGATCGGACGGCGTTTGGAAGTTTTTGCAGGTGGGAATTATCTGTGGATTCACTTTGAACACCTGGCCTCAGTGGAGATTGAGAAGCCGGCGCGGCTGCGGGATTTGTTGTGGACGCCGGCGCGACTCCGCGCGGGTCCTGCCTTAAAGGGCACAGAACTGGGTGAAATCTTGCTGCCGGCCCTTTCACCTTTTGCCTGGAAGGACCCTGACGACGCCATCCGCTTGGGGCGGATGACGGCTTGGGTGGAAAACGAGTCAGGCGAGGCAGTCCCGGTCGGTCAAAAGATGTTGCTCGTGGATGACGAGGAGTTCCCCCTTCTCGAAGTCCGAAAACTCGAAATCAATCCCCCTCAGCCTGCATCGTAGGTTAAAAATGCCTCTTCCTGAGAACCTTCTCAATCCGATTCCGGGAGAAAACCCTAGCGGAGAGGACCTGCGTTATGCCCCGATTTATGATCAGATCAAGGAGGCCCGCCGGGAGGAGGAAGAAGTCACCCAGGGCGATTGGGCAACGGCAGGCAAAAAGGCGGACTATCCCCTGGTTGTTAAACTCTGCACTGAGGTCCTTGCCACCAAGAGTAAGGACTTGCAGCTTGCAGCGTGGCTCACCGAGGCAATCATTCGCACGGAAGGTTTTCCCGGCCTCAAACAGGGATTGCAGCTCCTTCAGGGCCTGACCACAACTTTCTGGGATACCCTGTATCCGCAATTGGAAGACGGCGATGCCGAACTGCGCGCCACACCCTTGCAGTGGATCGGCACATCGGCCGGGTCCACGTTGCGGACAGTTCCCCTCAACAAAGCTCGTCACACCTGGGTGGATTACACCGAATCCCGGAAGATTCCCTCGGACGCAAGCGCCGACACGGATGAGAAGAAAGCTGCCCGCGCCAAAGCTCTGGCGGAGGGAAAACTCGATCCGGAGGTATTCGATAAATCGTTCGTCGAAACTCCCAAGGCCTTTTACGCAGGCGCGGAAGCCACTCTCGACGAATCCACAAAAATTCTCGAGGGATATGACACCCTCTGCCGGGATAAGTTCGGGGATGCTTCCCCGAGCTTTGTGGACCTCAAGAAGGCGATGCAAGAGGTCCGGCATACCGTTCACTTGCTGCTTCAAAAGAAGCGAGAAACGGAACCCGACGAGGTGGAAGCTCAGCCCGGAGCTGAAGGGGGAGTGGCTGGTGAGGCTGGAGCGGGGGGTGCGGTTGGGGGACGAGTCGCCGGGGCGGCCGTGCCGGCGGGCATCGTCATTCCCTTCGCCGACAAAGAACCGGCGGAGCGCCGGGAAGCGATTGCGGCCGTAGCCCGCTCTGCGGCGGCTTTGCGCAAGCTTGATCCTTTCAACCCCGCGCCTTACCTCATGATGCGCGGCCTGCGCTGGGGAGAACTGCGCGCCGCATTGGGCAAGCCTGATCTGACCCTGCTCGAAGCTCCCCCTACCGACTTGCGCCAGCATATCAAGCGCCTGGCCATCGAGGGAAAGTGGAACGATTTGCTGGAGGCCACGGAAAACTCCATGTCCCTCCCGTGCAGCCGCGCCTGGTTGGATCTCCAGAAATTCACTGTCGATGCCTGCGCGGGATTAGGGAACGATTATTCCGGAGTTGCCATCGCCATTCGCAGCGAATTGAAGACCCTGTTGAGCGACTTTCCGCAGGCGCTGGATGCTACGCTGCTGGATGACACGCCGGCGGCCAATACCGAAACCCGCGCCTGGTTGCAGGGAATAGTTGCGGAGGCACCGGCTCCGGTCACTGCCCCTGCTCCCGTGGATGGCGCCCCCGCGCCGGAAGGCGCTCCTGCCCCGGAGGGAGCCCCACCGATGCCGGCTCCGGTTGTCGAGAATCACTCCGCACCCGGGTGGCACCGGAAGTTCGCGGACAGTTACGACCTGGCCCAGGAAGCCTTGAAAGCGGGCCAACCGGGAAAAGCCATCGACATCATGACCCAGGAAGTCGGAAGGCAGCTCTCGGGCCGCGGCCGGTTTTTCCGGCAATTGCAGCTTGCCGAAATCTGCATCGCGGCGGGGAAGTCGGAGGTTGCCCAGCCCATTATTGAGGACTTGGCAGCCAGCATTGAGAATAATCACCTGGAGACCTGGGAAAGCGCGAAAGTGATCGCCAAAGCCCTGGTGATGATCATGAAAAACAGCCAGCGCGTGCAGGGTGACGATGGGGAAAAGACTCGACTTTTCCAAAAGGTCGTTCGCCTTGATCCTGTTCAAGCCATCAGCTATCTTGGAACCTAATGCCACCAGTTGAAAAGGAAGGCCCTGTAACTTTGTCGGTTCTGGATCGACTGATCGATCAGGAACCGGAGCGAAATGCCGAGCCCCCTATGATGAGGGCCCAGTCGCTGCGGGATTTGCGTGCTGCCCTGCGGCGAGACCTGGAATGGCTCTTCAATACGCGCCGCACCATCGAAGAGGCCCCGGAATCGCTGCGGGAAGTCGAGCGCTCGATTTACAACTACGGCATTAATGATATTTCGGATCTTTACCAGCAGGCTCCCAACGATCGGGAGTTCGTGGCAAGATCCGTTAAAACGGCCATCAGTTTGTTCGAGCCCCGTTTACAAGGTGTGAAGGTGAACATCGAACCTTCTCCCGACGATGTGCGCGGCATCCACTTTACCATTCAAGGTATGCTCCGCATGGACCCTGCCCCGGAGCCTGTTTTCTTTGATACGCTATTAGATGCGGCAAAGGGTGAATACAGGGTCAAGAGCGAATAGTATGCGGGACGAACTTCTGGATTATTACGAAAACGAACTGACTTTCCTCAGGCAAATGGGGAAGGAATTCGCCGAGAAGCACCCCAAGATTGCTTCCCGCTTGCAACTGGATGCGAACCGCTGTGACGACCCGCATGTGGAGAGACTCCTTGAGGGCTTTGCTTTTCTCGCCGCGCGCATCCACCTCAAAATTGACGATGAATTCCCGCAAATCACCCAGGGATTGCTGAACGTCCTCTATCCCCATTTTCTTCGGCCCATCCCTTCCATGGCGGTTGGGCAATTCCGGCTGGATCCGGAGAAGGGGAAGCTGACCACAGGTCTCAACATCCCGCGCGGTTCGATCCTCTATTCGCGGCCAGTGGACGGCGTGCCGTGCAAGTTTCGGACTGCCTACGACGTTACTTTGTGGCCCTGTGAAGTGAGTGATGCGAAGTGGCTGACTTTGGACAAATTAAACCCGCCCCTTCGCGCTCCAGACAGCGTGGCGGCTCTGCGGGTGGAACTGCGCTGCTTCTCCGACATTACTTTCGAAAAGCTCGCCATGCCCTCCTTCCGGTTCTATCTGCATGGGGAGAGCGACGTAGTGAATTCGCTCTACGAGTTGCTCTCCAACAATTGCCGGCAGATCGTCATTCGGGACCCCGACAACCCCAAGAAACCTGCTCACACACTCAGCGCAAACTCCCTGCGCCCGATGGGCTTTACCGAGTCCGAATCGGTGCTGCCCTATCCACGCAGGTCCTTCCAGGGTTTCCGGCTGCTTCAGGAATACTTCGCTTTTCCTGAAAAATTCTTCTTCTTCGAATTGAATGGTTTGGCGCAACCTCTGAAGACGGTCAGCGGCGGCAAGGTGGAAATCGTCTTTTTGATTTCTCCCTATGAACTCGAGGAGCGGCATCAGAGATTGGCCCTGGCGGTTACGGCTAAATCGATCGTTCAAGGTTCCTCGCCCATCATCAACCTGTTCCCCCAGACTGCCGAGCCGATTATGCTGACGCAGAGGAAGTCTGAGTATGCCGTAATTCCTGACGCGCGCCGGAGGATGGCTACCGAGATTTTTTCGATCGACGACGTGGTTAGTTCTGATCCGGTCACGCACGAACTGACGCACTATGAGCCGTTCTACTCCTACCGCCACCGGACCCTGATGGACAAGAACCAGACATTCTGGTACTCCATGCGGCGGCCCTCCAGCCGCAAGGGTGATGAGGGTTCGGAAGTGACCTTGTTTTTGGTGGATCTTTCCATGCGAACGCATCTGCCGGATGCCCAGGTGATTACCGTGCAGTGCACGTGCACCAACCGCGACATCCTGACGCGCTTGCCCTTTGGAACTGACACCGAAGACTTTGAAGTGGAGGGCGTGGGATCGATCAAGGGTGCGGTCGCGGTGCGCAAACCTACTCCGACTCTGCGCCCCCCGATGGGACGGAATGCCCTTTGGAGGCTGATTTCCCATCTGTCTTTGAATTACCTTTCCATTGTTGAGGAAGGCAGGGACGCCTTGCAGGAAATCCTGCGCCTCTACAACTTTTCAGATTCCGCCGACCTTGACAAGCAAATCGGCGGAATTGTCGGTTTGAGCAGCAAGCGCCATTTTGCCCGCATCAATTCCGAAGGGGGAATCGCCTTTGCCCGAGGGACGCAGGTTCAATTGGAATTTGACGAAGAAGAATATGCGGGAGGCGGAGTTTTTCTCTTCGCTGCCGTCCTCGAGCAATTTCTGGGACTTTATGCATCGCTCAATAGTTTCAGCCAGCTCATTGTCCGAACTCGCCAACGCCGAGGGGTATTGAAACAATGGCCACCGAGAGCCGGCCAAGTGATCCTGATGTAAACGCCAGCACGGCGGAAATCGAACTCCGGGAGCGGCCTTATGTCTTCGAGTTCTTTCAGGCCGTCCGTCTGCTCGAGCGCCTTTTCCCCGATCGATCGCCTGTGGGGGGGTTCAATCCGCCCGGCGCCGAGGTGGTCCGCTTCGGCGCCCACTCAACCCTCGCCTTTCCTCCCAGTGAAATTGAAGCTCTCAAGTGGCCTCAGAAGGATGAAGTTGGGAGAATGACGGTCAACTTCATGGGGTTGACCGGGCCGGAAGGCGTCCTGCCGCTCTATTACACCTCACTCCTGGCGGAGCGTGCTCGCGCGGGGGATGAATCTCCTGCGGATTTTTTCGATATCTTCAATCACCGCATGATTTCACTGTTTTTCGTGGCATGGGAGAAATACCGGTTTTCCATTGCCTATGAGCGCGAGGGACTGGACCTGTTTTCCCATCATTTGCTGGATTTGATCGGCCTGGGAACTCCCGGCCTGCAGGACCGGCTTGCCGTACCGGACGACTCGCTGCTCTATTACGCCGGCCTGCTGGCCCAACATCCGCGTTCGGCGGAAGCATTGCAAAGCATTCTGGGAGACTATTTCGATGTTCCCATCCAGGTGGAGCAGTTTGCAGGCGGCTGGTATCCCCTCGATCGCCGTACGCAGACGGCTCTTGATGCGGGTTTCGGCGAATCCGAGCAACTGGGATTCGGTGCTGTGGTGGGCGATGAGGTGTGGGATGAGACCGCCCGCGTGCGCATCGGGATCGGCCCCCTGACCTTGCAGCAGTATCAGGACTTTCTGCCGCAAGGCTCTGCCTTCAATTCCCTCCGCGCTCTGACGACATTCTTTTCGGATGGAGCATTCGACTTCGAAATCAAGCTGATATTGGGCCGCACCGACGTTCCATCCTGTGAGTTGGGCGCCGAAGGGGAAGACGCTCCCCAACTTGGCTGGCATACTTACCTTCGAACGCGCCCGATGGAAATTGACGCTTCGGAAACCATTCTTCAACTATGGGAAGGAAATCCACATGACAATCAACCTCAAGTCGCTGATCGGAAAACTCAATGACTCCACGCGCAAGACCCTGGAGGCGTCGGCGGGCCTCTGCCTGACGCGCACCAATTACGATATCGAAGTTGAACACTATGTCATGAAGCTTTTGGATCAGCCCGATGGCGATTTTGCGGGAATTGTTAATCGCTTCGGCATCGACAAGTCGCGGCTGACGGCGGAGTTGACCCGCAGCCTTGACAAGCTGAAGAAGGGAAACGCCCGCACTCCAACCCTCAGCCCTTCCCTGGTCAAGATGATGACCGAGGCCTGGACGATTGGTTCCATCGAGTTTAGCTCCGGCGAGATTCGCACCGGCTTCACAGTGCTCGCTTTACTCTCCAATGAGGAGCTGAGCCGTCTGGTTCGCGAGGTCAGCAAGGAGCTGCAAAAGATTGAAGCGGAAGTTCTGCGCAAGGATTTTCTCTCCATTACAGAGCGCTCCGAAGAGGAGATGGCGGCCCCCGTTGCCGCCGCTGGCCCTGGCGCCCCCGGTGCTACCAAACCTGCAGGCGGGGGTAAGACCCAAAATCTGGATCAGTTCACTGTCAATCTTACCGAAAATGCCAAGGCGGGAAAGATTGATGCCGTGTTGGGAAGAGACAAGGAGATTCGGCAGATCGTCGACATTCTGATGCGGCGCCGGCAAAATAATCCCATCCTGACGGGCGAAGCCGGTGTGGGAAAAACCGCCGTGGTGGAAGGGTTCGCCGCGCGGGTTGCCAAGGGGGACGTGCCGCCGCCGCTTCGCAATGTGGTGGTGCGTACTTTGGACCTGGCATTGCTCCAGGCCGGGGCGGGAATTAAGGGAGAATTCGAAAACCGCCTGAAGGGTTTGATTGAGGAGGTTAAGTCCTCTCCCGTTCCCATCATTCTGTTCATCGACGAGGCGCACAATATGATTGGCGCAGGAGGGCAGGCCGGCCAGAATGACGCCGCCAACCTGCTGAAGCCGGCGCTGGCGCGCGGCGAAATGCGGACTATCGCCGCCACGACTTGGTCCGAATACAAAAAGTACTTTGAAAAGGATCCCGCCTTGGCGCGGCGCTTTCAGGTCGTTAAGGTGGAGGAACCGGTTGAAGACCAATGTTCGGTGATGCTCCGTGGGATTGTTCCTTCCCTCGAAAAACATCACCAGGTGCGGATTTTGGATGAGGGTCTGACCTCCGCCGTGAAGCTGTCGCACCGGTATCTTGCGGGAAGGCAATTGCCCGACAAAGCCGTGAGCATTTTGGATACCGCATGCGCGCGCCTGGCACTGGGCCAAAGCGCCACGCCGCCCGCGATTGAAGACGCGAGCCGCCAATTGGACGACCTGGATGTTCAGCGCGGCATTCTTGAGCGTGAGATGGCGATTGGAGCCAATCACGCCGAACGATTGGCGGAAATTGCAAAACAGAAGATCGAGGTTGAGGGGCGTCTCAAGACTTTGCGTGAGCGCTGGACCAAGGAATTTGACCTGGTATCGAGGATTCGGGCACTCCACCAGCAGATTGAGGGCACGCGTCCTGGCGCATCTGCCGCCACGCCCGCTCAACCTGCGGCTTCGGCTGCCGCGCCTGCACCCTCGGCGGAGGCGGCAAGCGCTGCGGCTGCCGCAACGGCTCCCGCACCTGCCCCCGCCGCGCCCCCCAACCCGGAAGCGCTGCGGGCCGAACTCGCCAAGTTGGAAGCCGAACTCGCTGCTTTGCAGGGTGAAACGCCCATGATTCGAGTTGCCGTTGACGGCCAGATTGTGGGTGAGGTGCTCTCCGCGTGGACAGGAATCCCTGTGGGAAAAATGTTGAAGGATGAAATCTCCACTGTGCTCTCCCTTAGTTCGCACATGGGGAAGCGCGTCATCGGCCAGGGTCATGCCCTGGACATGATCGCCCAGCGCGTGCAGACTTCGCGCGCAGCTTTGGATGATCCGAACAAGCCCATCGGAGTCTTTATGCTCGTGGGTCCCAGCGGAGTGGGAAAGACCGAGACGGCGCTCGCCCTCTCCGACCTGCTCTACGGCGGTGAGCACAACCTGATTACGATCAACATGTCGGAATTTCAGGAGGCGCACACGGTTTCTACTCTGAAGGGCTCGCCTCCCGGATACGTGGGTTACGGCGAGGGCGGAGTTTTGACCGAAGCGGTGCGTAGGCGTCCGTATTCCGTCGTTCTGCTGGATGAAGTTGAGAAGGCTCATCCTGACGTCCTGGAGCTTTTCTATCAGGTCTTCGATAAAGGCAACATGGAGGATGGCGAGGGCCGTGAAATCGATTTCAAGAACACCATCATCATCCTCACCACCAACGCCTGCACGGATCAGATGATGAAACTGTGCGCGGACAAGGACACCATGCCCTCGGCGGAAGGAATCATCAAGGCGATGCGGCCCGAGTTGAACAAGATCTTCAAGCCGGCTTTCCTGGGGCGTATGGTGCTCATCCCCTATTT
>JASIKV010000335.1 GCA_030049455.1 Terriglobia bacterium | reverse complement strand
GGGTTTATCCCGCCATACCTGTGTTGCGAGGATTGGAGTTATGGCGACGTAAAGTCGCCGCTACGATGCCAATCATGCGTTTTTCCGCAGCCTATGAAGCCCCGCCCTTCCAGGAGTTCGTACATCGCGCTTATTAACGTAACCAAGCACTCGACAAAAACCAAGCGGTGCATCGCGCTTGCTCAGCGGATTGCGCTCGCTTTCTCTTCGTAAGCCGACAGCAAGCGGTCCAGATCTTCACGCAGCCTGCGGCGATATTCTCTGGTTTTTCGTTTCATCGAGGGAAGAGTTGCTGTGATCAAGAGGAGATGGCCCTGAGGGCGCACCAATCGCGCGTATCTCCACAAATACGCGCCGGAAACAGGCAGGGCAGGCGCATAGTATCCTGCTGCGGCTCTTCCCCACCAGTGGGCCACAAGAAGAATCTGAACCGCATAAAACACCAGCGCCACAACACCCCGAATGGCCCATTCCGTCGAGCGAGGACGCAGACTCTCCTTCTTCAATGATCCCGCCAGGAACAGGGTCAGTCCGATACCCAGATGATTCACCAAGCCGAAAAGCGCAATGGGCAGCCCCAGAATCGTTTCTGTCCACAGCATAGCGCGTACCCAAATTGAGCGCAGGGAAGAGCCTGCTTGCTCGACCTCCAGTTGCCGAAGAGCGCATCTGCGCTGCAGGCTGCGGTAGTCCTCCAGGGAACTTCGCAGTGTGACCAGCAGGCTGGGATTCAGGTAATTGTTCTGCCGCACCCAGTCCGCGACCTGCCGGCTGAGGGTGAACCCCTCGGCGTCCTGCTTCCAGTCGGGCAAGGAACTCCACTCTTCCTTCAATCCGCTTCTCAAGGTCACTTCAAGATCGGCAAGGAAGTAGTCGATGTCCGCCGGTCGAAGCTGAAAGGCATTCTCCCGGAGCCGGGACTCGAGCCCCGCGGCGAATGCCTGCCTCTCGGATTCCAGGAGCGTGGATCCGGGTCCGGAAGGCGCGAGAACCATGGGCGAGTCAACATAGGTCAGAATCTCTCTCGAAGCGGCTCCTGCTTGCGGCAGAAAGAAATGCACAGGGTGAACCGCCACGCGACGGCCCCCATGCTGGGACTCCGCGCGCCAAACGAGTGCGGCGACCGTCGCGGCCAGCCCGGCAACGGGGTTTTGCGTTGTGGTGTCCGGATCGGCAAACATCACCAGCGCTTCGTTGCCCGCCAACACCTCGATCGCCTTTCGCAAGGCAGCCTCGTTAACGGGCTTCTGGGACTCATGAAGTATGGCTCCCATACGGCGCGCCACAAATCGCGACAGTGGGCCGGAGACCACGCTTTCGGGAAGCAGGAATCGGACAGGGAGGCGGAACACCGTTGCCAGCAACCAGGCTTCACGCAGACCGGGTGGATGGCTTACTGCAAAAATTGCCGGGCCTTGCGAAGTCATCTCGCCAGCATGAAGCAAACGAATCTTCCGCCCCGTAAGCGCCAGCCACAAGCGGATGAGCCAACGAAAGGGCGAAATTCCCTGACCATTCTGCATGCGCGAACTCATCTTCCTTGATGGGCGGAGCGCCTGTGGTGGCGCGGGGGCGGGGATGCGGGCATGGCATCGCTATCCCACCCCGGAACGTCGCCCACCGGGCGAGTGATGGTATCAAACAGGCCGTAGACCCTTTGGAACTTCTGCCCGTGATCATCCATCAGTCTGAGACGAAAGTAGGGAATATCGTCGATTTCCTTTACACGGGTCGGAAAATATCCCTTCAAGTTGCTCTCCACGAAAGCGGTGACATACTTGTGATCTTTCACCCACCATGTGAAAACCCGGATGTGCGAAAAGTCCACGTCTTGTGAGCCGGTGCGATCCGCGGCGAGATACTCCGGCACGGCCTGGCCATCATCGTCGACCGTTTTGAGCACAATCCAGGAGACCAGATTGGTTCCCTGCGCGTAAGACGAAAGTCCATCGGGAATGTCCAAATCAATGAATTTCCCCAACACCCAGCCCGCGCGGGAATGGGCTCGAATCAGGTACCAGGCATCGCGCTGCTTCTCCGCATCCGACTGGCCCTCGGACCCCGGACGCTCCATCAGCCGACGGCCAAAAATGTCAACCTTCAGGTCCTGGGGTAACTGCGTGAGTTCCGCCGCATCCCGGGATGGGTCGAGATGAAGGTTGACGGCGCCCCCCGTGTGACCTTCTGCCTGGACGGGGATATTCGAAAGTTCATGCAAAAGCTTTTGTCCGCCTTGGTAGGTTTGCGCATCCAGCAGGTCAGTATTCTCCACCCAGCCATTAATGTTTTCAGCCGTGCGAATCTGCGCCCAGTTGCGAGTCCGCTTCAGGACCTCAACGCGGTCGCCGCTCTTGAGCGATCCCAGATTAATCCGAACTTCCGCCGGCGTATCGACCACGTCGACGCTGTCCGGCAAAATGTAGGCCACCTCAAGCGGAGGCGTGTGAGCCGGCCTGTAAACAAACCAGTAATAAAGGAATCCCAAAGCCGCGATCAGGATGAGAGAAATGAGGGCTTTTCGAATGGCCGTTTCCACCCAACTTCCGAAATCGGTGCGTCACAGGGATGACGCCAACCTCGACTTCATTCTACACTATCTCGCCGGAAGCAAAATCAGCGCGAAAGGCGGTGGAGATCCACATATTCAATTCGCAACGCCGCATCTGCGCATCCGGTAAAATCCGGTGTTACTGATGACTGAGAACTGACGATTTCCCCTCGAGGTGCTGTACGAAGATCGATCGCTCCTTCATAACCGGCCCGGCGGTACCGCTCGAAGCGTTGCTCGAATGGGACCCGCTGGCGAAGCCTCGGTGCACGGCGCTGGTCTGCCATCCGCACCCGGTTTACGGCGGCACGAT
>JASIKV010000334.1 GCA_030049455.1 Terriglobia bacterium | reverse complement strand
GGCAGCGCCTGGAGATTACCCGCGCCCTCGTCAACAACCCGCGCATTCTCATTCTCGACGAGGCCACCAGCTCGCTGGACGCCTACAGCGAAAAGCACGTTGATGATTGCCTGCGCCGGCGCGGCATCACCTGCCTGATCGTGGCGCATCGCCTCAGCACCATCCGCGACGCGGACGAAATTATCGTGCTCGAAAGGGGCGAAGTGGTGCAGCGCGGCACGCACGAAGAGATGATTCAAGTGGACGGCCCGTATCGAAGGCTGATTGAAGCGGTTTAGCCGCGCGCCATGGACATGACGCAAACAACCCGGCTGGAGGAATTGGGGGAAACGCAATTCCTGCACTCCGGCATTCCCGTTTCCATCGAGGACCCGAATCTGGCCTGGGTCGTCCTGGAAGGCAAGCTCGATCTCTACCTTGTCGAGCTGCAAAACGGCGAGCCCTCCGGCGCGCGCCACCATTTCATCCGAATCGAACCCGGCAATCCCGTGATGGGATTTTCGCGCCCGCCCGAAGCAACCTTCGGCATGATCGCCAATCCCGCGATTGGGTCGAAAATCCTCCGGCTGAGGCTCGATCAGCTTCAGCATGCGTCCGCCGAAACAGTGATTCCCGTACTTGAGAAATGGATTGAGAGCGTGGGCTCGGCGGTTGCGGACCGAACGGCTCCCAAGAATTTTCAAATCCTGACGCCGGGCTCCGACGTGGTCGTGGATGGCAAGCCCGCCGCGATTCTTCCCCTCGCCGGCCTCGCCTGGATCCGCCATCGTGAAGGCTCGTCGCGCCTGCTGGGCGATGACCAGATGCCCGCGGCGGATTCGGCAAGATTCTTCCCGGTCAGCCGCTGGGCGTGGCTGGAGTCATCGGCGCCGGCGCATCTCGAGTGCCTCGAAACTCGCGAGTGGCTGGAGGCGGACCGCGAATGGCTCGGCTTACGGCATTTTCAGGAGCAGATTTTTTCCTACCTCGTCGCCCAACGCCGCCGCGATGAAGAAAAAGAAAAGGCGCGATTGGGAATGGCGGCGGAGGCTGACACCAACGTCTTTGAAGCCGCCTTGTACAAGCTCGCCGAGCCGCTTCAGGGGGAGGGAGAATCCCTTCCTGACACCGCAGGCAGTTCCATCGATCCACTCATTCAGGTTTGCCGAATGGCGGCCTCCGCGGGGGGGATTCAGGTTCCCAACCTGCCGCGCATTCAGGAATTCATAAGGCACCGCGACCCGGTAAGCGCCTTCGCCCAGATGGCGCGCCTGCGCACGCGGCAAGTGATGTTGAAGGGCCGGTGGTGGGAAATGGAAAGCGGGCCGATGGTGGCCTTTGTGGAGCAGGATAAGCGGCCCGTCGCGCTTCTGCCCGCGCGGCGCGGTTACCAGATCTACGATCCCTCCACGCGCGCCCGCACCCCCGTTCAGGAAGAAATCGCCGCACAGCTTAGCGGCTTCGCGTACGTCCTCTACCGGCCATTCCCCCCCAAAGCGCTTGACCTGCGCGACATTCTCTCCTTTGGGCTGAGGAATTGCGGCGCAGACGCGGCGACCGTCCTGCTGATGGGAATTGGCGCGGGCCTGCTGGGCATCGTTACTCCCGTCTTTACCGGCATCATTTTCGACTCGGTTATTCCCGGGGCGCAGCGCGGCACGCTGGCGGAGCTGAGCGTTTTCCTGGTGATCAGCGCGCTGGCGACGGCGCTGTTCACGCTGACCCGCAGCCTCGCAACCTTGCGCCTGCAGAGCAAAATGGAGGCTTCCATCCAGGCCGCCGTGTGGGACCGTCTTCTGGCCCTGCCCGTTCCCTTCTTCCGGCAATTCACTTCGGGCGACCTGGCACGGCGCAGCCTGGGCATCAGCCAGATCCGCGAGGCGCTTACGGGCTCCGCGCTGGCCTCGATTCTGACCGGGATGTTTTCAATTACCTCCTGCGTCCTGATGTTTTATTACAGTTGGCGGCTGGGATTGATCGCCACCTGTCTGGTCCTCTGCTCCTTCATGGTTTTTACGTTGTGCGGCTGGTTGCAAGTCCGCATCCTTCGCGAGGTTTCCACGCTGGGCGGCCGGATTTCGGGAATGACCCTGCAGTTCATCAACGGCATCGCAAAATTCCGCGTGGCGGGAACAGAGGCTCGCGCCTTCGCCGTGTGGGCGCGCGAGTTTTCCAGGCAGCGGGTGCTCTCCATGCGCGCGCGAAAGATCTCCAACCTGGTTCAAATCTTCAACTCAGCATTTCCCGTTATGGCCTGGGTCGTGATCTTTTATTCGGCAAGCTGGCTTATGAAAAATGCCGGCGCCTCCGCGCTCACCACCGGCGAATTCCTCGCCTTCGTGGCCGCCTTCGTGCAATTCAGCACCGGCGCGCTGGAGTTAAGTTCAGCGCTGATTTCCGTGCTCAACGTCGTGCCGCTCTATGAACGCGCCAAGCCCATCCTGACTTCCCTTCCCGAGGTCGTACCCACGCAAACCGCTCCGCCGGAGCTGACCGGGAGCATCGATCTTCACCACGTGAGCTTCCGCTATCGCCACGAAGGCCCCCTGGCCCTGCGTGACCTTTCGTTCGGTGTCTCTGCGGGCCAGTTTGCCGCCGTGGTCGGCCCCTCGGGCAGCGGCAAATCAACTCTGTTCCGCCTGCTGCTGGGCTTTGAAACACCGGGTTCCGGCGCGATTTACTACGACGGCCAGGATCTTGCCGATCTCGACGTGCAGGCGGTGCGAAGGCAGATCGGCGTGGTGCTGCAGAACGCCCGCCTGAGCACCGGCAGCA
Organism: Terriglobia bacterium; assembly: GCA_030049455.1. Lineage (GTDB taxonomy): Bacteria > Acidobacteriota > Terriglobia > UBA7540 > UBA7540 > Bog-366. Next base: position 1,864 of record JASIKV010000334.1, on the reverse strand, counting down.
TTTTCCGGAACATCGTCGGCGACGGTACGCTGACCATCGATGACGCCTGGCATGCGGCTCGCCTGGCGGGGCTTGAAGATGACCTTAAAAACATGCCCATGGGAATGCACACGGTGGTCAGCGAGGGCGGCGGCGGGCTTTCCGGCGGACAACGCCAGCGATTGCTGATCGCCCGAGCCATTGTCCACAAGCCGCGCATTATTTTGTTCGATGAAGCCACCAGCGCGCTCGACAATCGCACCCAGGCGATCGTCAGCCAGAGCCTGAAGGCGCTGAATGCCACGCGCGTGGTGATCGCGCATCGTCTTTCCACCGTCATGCGCGCGGACAAAATCTTTGTTCTCGAAAAAGGGTCCCTGGTGGAATCGGGCGTCTACGATGAGCTGATGGCGCAGGGCGGGCTCTTCGCCCAGATGGCGAAGCGGCAGTTGAGCTGAAGCGGATTTATGAATCGGATTTGGAAAGCGCGAGGGGAGGACTTATGCGGAAGGCACTGTACATTTTGGGCATCCTCGATGACACCGACGCCAGTTGGCTTGCGACGGCGGGCAAGCCGCGCTCGATCCGCGCGGGTGCGGTGATCATTGAGCAGGGAGTTCCGGTCGATTCAGTATTCATTCTGATCGACGGCCAGCTTCAGGTTTACCGCGACAGCGTGGAAATAGCGCGGCTTCTGGCGGGCGAGATTGTGGGAGAGGTTTCCTTTGTCGATTCGCGCCCCCCCTCGGCGAGCGTGAAGGCCGCGGTGGACTCGCGCGTGCTCGCCGTGCCGAAGGCCGCCCTCTATTCGAAGCTTCAGAAGGACTTGGGATTCGCTGCGCGCTTTTATCTCTCCGTCGCAACTTTTCTGGCCGTCCGCCTGCGCGAGGCCGACGCGCGGATGGGTACGGGCAAGTTCGGGTCAGGGGCTGAGGACGAACTCGATGAACTCCCACCCGACATGCTGGAAAACATTGCCCTTGCCTCCGCGCGCTTTGACATGATCGTGAAGCGATTGGCGGGGGGATTTTCCGGAAATTGAATGTGCGGTTTCGAGTGCGGAAGCTTGCTCCCGCTTTGTGGGCGGGCAGCTTGCCGCTGGTTCGTAGCGCACCCGCAAACAGGCGCCCCGAAAGCGGCAATCGGCAGTGGGTCAGTTTGAATGTTGGAGGCGGCTTCGCACGATTCGGAGTTGTAGCGCGGCCGTCCTCAGCCGCGTAACCGCCGCGGGTGGTCCCGCCGAGGCGGGACGCGCTACAGAATTCAAACTGAGACACTTCCGGGCAGTTGATTTCCACCCCAAAATGGCGTAGATTTTGCTTAGGGATTGACTTCCGGGCGCCAGAAGGAGGAGTGTAATGAAAAAGGCTGCAATCGCCATTGTTATGGGTATGCTGCTTCTCGCTTCGGAAGCGGTCTGCGCCTACGCGCAGCAGAAATCCGACTCGGGCGGCAGTTCCAGCACTTCGACCACGGCCACGACGCCCGCCGCCACTCCCTCGCTGGGCGATCTTGCCCGCAAGATGAAGGCGGACAAGCCCAAGGATTCCAAGCCGGCGAAGGTTTTTACCAACGACAACATACCTAAAGGGAACGTTTCGGAGGTCAGCTCGAGCTCGGGGGGCAGCGACGCCGCCTCATCCACATCCGCCACAACCGGCTCGGTCCACGACGAGAAATACTATCGCGCGCAAATGAGCAAGCTCCAGGGCCAGCTCGATACCGACCAGCGCGAGCTTGACGTAATGCAGCAGAAACTCGGGCAAGGTAACATGCAGTACTACTCCAACCCGCAGACGGCGCTCATGCAGGAGTATTCCCGCAGCGACATCAACAAGCTTAACGACGACATTTCGGCCAAAAAAGATCAGATCGCAAAAGACCA
>JASIKV010000038.1 GCA_030049455.1 Terriglobia bacterium | reverse complement strand
GGCGCCGAGGATGTGCAGGAAGCTTGCGATGCGGCGGCGAGGGCGTTTCCATCATGGAGCGCGACGGTTGCCCCGCGGCGCGGCGAATATCTCTTCAAGGCCGCGGAGCTCCTGGAAAGCCGGCTGGCCAAACTGGGGGAAGAGATGACGCGCGAAGAGGGCAAGACCTTGCCTGAAGCCAAAGGTGAAGTGAAGCGCGCCATCAACATCCTGCGTTACTTCGGGGGAGAGGGCGCGCGACAGTTCAGTTACCAGATTCCGTCTGAGCGGGACAATGTCTTTTGCTATACCCTACGCAAACCCCTGGGCGTGGCAGCCCTCATCACTCCCTGGAATTTCCCCAGCGCCATCCCCGCGTGGAAGATGGCGCCTGCGCTCGTGGCCGGGAACACGGTGGTGATCAAGCCTGCGTCGCTTGCGCCATTGAGCTCCTATCGAATTGTGGAAGCTCTGCACGAGGCGGGAATCCCCGCCGGCGTGCTGAACTACGTAACGGGCGCTGGCGGGGCAGTGGGTAATGCGCTGGTCGAGCATCCCGCAGTCCGCGCGGTTTCGTTCACGGGGTCGTGCGAAGTTGGCAACGCGCTCTACGAAAAGGTGACTCGGCGCAAAGTACGAGTACAACTGGAGATGGGCGGGAAGAATCCGACGATCGTCTTGAAAGACGCAGACCTTGATTACGCCGCTGATGTGCTGGTGAACGGGGCGTTTTTCTCCACGGGACAGAAATGCACCGCGTGCAGCCGCGCGATTATTGAGAAGGCCGTCTATGAACCTCTGCTGGAAAAGCTCGTCGCCAGGACCCGCAAGCTGAAAGTGGGCAACGGACTCGAAGCTGGAATCGATATGGGCCCCGCCGTCGACGCCGCCCAGCTTGCCACCGACCTGAAGTACATTGAAATCGGACAGAATGAGGGAGCAAAGCTCCTCTGCGGCGGCAAGCGCCTGACGGGAGGAATTTACGACCAGGGCTTCTTTGTCGAACCCACGATTTTCACGGGCTTAACTCCGGAGATGCGCATTGCCCAGGAGGAAGTCTTTGGCCCCGTGCTGGGGTTGATGGCAGCCGAGGATTTCGAAGACGCAATGCGTCTGGCCAACGGAGTGAAGTTTGGGCTCTCCGCCTCGATTGTGTCGCGCGACCTCACGCGGGTCCATCAATTCATCAACAAGATCGAAGCCGGGCTGATTACCGTGAATCTGCCGACGGCGGGAGTGGAGTATCAACTCCCCTTTGGAGGAACAAAGGAATCCAGTTTTGGAATGAGGGAACAGGGACCCGCGGCGCTGGACTTTTATACGGAAACGCGCACAGTGTATATGAAGTATACGCAGTAAGAACCTCTTTGGTCCGTTGTCAGTGGTCCGATGTAACCGTGAGATTCAACTGTCCGATTAGAAGGTGGGAACAATCATGAAAAAGACTCATCATTTTCTCTCTAAGCTCAAACTTCCCTTCGAAGACAACCATGCGCTGAAGCCAAGTTCAGGCCGCTTTGGGGATGGCGGGCAGTTTCGTATTGAGATTCCCAGCGTCGAGGGCCCGCGAGTTTTTCGAGCGGTTTTGGAAGCTGCTAAAGCGCATAAAGTTCCAATCCACCGCGTCAGCCAGGGGAGCGGCGTGATGCTCCTGACACGGGGTGAAATCCGTGAGATGGCGGAGGTCGGGCACGAAGAGGGAATTGAAGTTTGCCTGTTCGTCGGCCCGCGCGCCACGTTTGAAACCGGCGCCCAGACGGCATCGGCGGCGGGCAAGGTCATCGGCCTTCAGCATCGCGGTGCGGACCAACTGGTTTACGCCATTGAAGACGTTCGCCGCGCGTGTGACCTGGGCATTCGCAGCGTTCTTCCCGCCGACCTCGGCCTCATCTGGGTGCTGGACGCGATGAAGCAGAAGGGTGAATTGCCCAAGAACCTGGTGATCAAAAGCTCCGTTACGCTGCCCGCCGCCAATCCCGCCACTGCACTGATCTTCGAGCGATGCGGCGTCTCGACGATGAACATTCCAACCGATCTGAGCCCGGCGCAGATGGGAGCCATCCGCCAGGCGGTCGACATTCCCATCGATCTTTACATTGAAGTGCCCGATAACTTCGGCGGGTTCGTGCGCTATTACGAAATGGCCAGGATCATCGAGGTGGCGGCGCCGGTGTACTTCAAATTCGGCTTGCGCAACGCGCCGGATATTTATCCCTCAGGGATTCACATCGAGGATCTGGCGGTCAAAATGGGCCGCGAGCGCCTGCATCGGGCGCGAATTGCCCTTGACCTGCTCGAGGAATATGCGCCGAACGCCAAAATGTCGCCGCTGGGGTCAAAAGACTTGGGGATACCTGAGTTGTAAGAACAGGCCGGCTGTGGAACAGATCGACCGCCGCCTACCAGAAAATCCATTGCAGCAGCGCGAAGATTGCGAATGAGATCACTGCCCAGAAAATAGGGCGCTTGAGCAGAGGCAGGTGACCTTCGCTGGGGATTTCCGTACAACCGTAGACCAAGCCCACCAGCTCTTCCTCAGGCTTCGGTTGCGTGTAGAGGCTCACCACAAGTGTGACGATCACGGCGACGATGCCCG
>JASIKV010000037.1 GCA_030049455.1 Terriglobia bacterium | reverse complement strand
GGAATCGAACCGCCGATGAGGGTTTTGCGGACCCTTGCCTTTCCACTTGGCGACCGGGCCTTCATCTTTGACCTCACCAGAGCAATTTCAGCCCTAACTGAATCTGCCGCGAGCTGGTGGTGGTCGAAGTGATCACACCCGCCGTGGGCGATGGTCCTCCCGTCGCCGCCGTATACACGACGGGATTCGGCGTGTTGAGGTTAGTGTGGTTGAATAAATTGAAGAACTCGGCGCGGAACTGGAGATTGAGCCGTTCCGAGATTTCGATCCGCTTGGCCAGCGAGACATCCGTATCCGCAATGCCGCGCCCCCTCAAGATGTTTCTGCCCACGTTCCCATACGTGCCGTTCAGCGGCTGCGTGAACGCGGCCGGGTTGAAATACTGGTTCACGCCACCCTCAATCACCGGTCCGGTAAATGCCGGATTCCAAGAGGGTCTGACCGGATTGCGGGTGTCGCCGTCGTTGGCAGAGTTGTAGGACATTTGGGGCGTGAACGGCAGGCCGGACTGCGCGGTCTCAATTCCGCTGAGCTGCCAGTTGGCCAGAATCTGCTTTCGCCATGCCGGTCCATTTGCCTGAGCGCCCCGGCCGAGGGGCAGCTCATATGTCGCATTGGCGACTCCGGAATGGCGAATGTCAAACGAGCCCGGCCCGTAGTCCCACCGAGGCTCAAGTGGGTTCTCCGCGAATGCAGGCGAATTGGTCGCCACACTGGTATTCAGGCTGTCGCCGTCGTCGAGCGTCTTTGAGTAGGTGTAAACGCCGCGGAATTGCAGTCCATGGCTGAGATGCCGGGTCAAGTCCACTTCTAGGCCGTTGTAGGAACTAACTCCCTCGGAGAACCAGTGCGTGGAGTTCGTGAGTGCGGGATTGGCCAGCGCGGCATTCGTGGGGTAATACCACGTTCCGGCTGCATAGCTCGCCGGGCAGGGCGAGGCCGGGCAGATGGTGGGGACTGGCAAATTGGCGTCAATCGACAGGATTTCGTGGTAGCCATGGGACCCGATATAACCAACGCTCAGAAGGGTGTTGGTTGAAAGCTGCTGCTCAACCCGCAATGTGTAGGACGATATCGTGGGCGTCTGAAGATTGGCCTGCACGCCGCTGGGAACAACCTTCGCCGCGGAATATGTGGCGCCGGGCGCGATGGCTGAAAACGCCAGGCTCTTCACAGCATAGACAGTATTGAACGGCTCGACCTGGTCCAGGCGATAGTCGAGTGAGTCGTTCAGGGCCTCGTAGAGGCCGAATCCGGCGCGAATCACCGTGCGTTTTGAGGCGAGGGGTGACCACGCCAGACTCACGCGAGGCTCTGGGAGGAACTTGGCGTTGTTGGTGGTGAACACCGAGCCGCCGATCGTCGGCTGGGTCTCGATGACACCGTTTGATCCGAAAAGGAAATTCCCCGCGCGCCCATGCGCCTCGTTCCAGCCATTTGTGGATTCAGAGCGGAAGCCGAGGCGAAGCTCCAACCTGGAATTCAGCTTGATGGCATCTTCGACAAAGAACGCCGCTTCCAGCGAGCGCCAGGAAAGCGGTGTATACGATGGCGCGTAAGTGTAGGTGCTTACCGTCCCAGCCAGGAAGCCCGGAAGATTTGTGAACGAAGCCTGTCCGTACTGGTCCTGCAGCAGAGTGTCATTGGCCTGAATCCGCTGCACCCACGCGCCGGCGCTGAAGACATGGCGGCCGCGGGTGAGGCTGACCTGATCAGAGAATGTGAGGAGATTGCGCGTGGCGAAGAGATTGCTTCCTGCGTTGGTCCCGCCGTTGGTGAGTTGGGAAGCGCCATTCAGCGTAGTGCCGCCCCCGATGACGACCGCTCCGACCGGTTGACCGGCGTGCAGCCATCCACCCGGAACCGCCGCTGCCGGCCCATCGACTCCACTGTTGAAATAGAACCCCCCGCGCGAAAAACCGAGGGTGGCTTTGTTCAGAACGGTGGGGGAAAAAATGTGGGTTTCATCGACGCTTGCCACCTGTTCGCGAAGGTATTCGTCCGTGACGCTGAAGGGATTGGTGGTGGGCGAAATCCCATCGCTGTCGTCCGCGGTATAGGCCCCCGTTAATATATCCTTCTCGGAAATATTGTGGTCAAGGCGGGCGGTCCCGAAATCCTCGCGAAGGTGTTGAAGGGGATTGCTATATGCCCTGGCGATTCCGCTCTGCGCGCCGGTGGAGGTCAGAAGTTCCGCCCCATTGGCCGCGGGCCACAAGTTGAGCAGGGGTTGAACGCTGGCCACCGCGGCTGCGCGTGATGTCGCGTCCGGCACCAGCGTTACGTCGCTCAAACCCAGCACCTGCCGGTAGCCCTCGTAATTTGCAAAAAGGAATGTCTTGTCCTTGCGCGCGGGACCGCCCAGCGCGCCGCCGAATACGTTGCGCTCAAAATTCGGAATCTCGCTGGAATCAAAGAAATTCCGGGCGTCCAGCTTGCTGTTGCGCAGAAACTCGTAGACGCTGCCATGCAGTGTATTGGAGCCGGAGGCCGTAACGATGTCGATCTGCGCGCCGGGACGCTTGCCGTATTCGGCGCCATAGGTGTCTTTGACAACCGCGAATTCCCGCACTGCGTCCACGCCCAAAAGCTGGCCGCTGGTTCCGCCCGGAGTGTTGTTGATCTCTGAGGCGCTGGTAAACTCCACGCCATTCAGCAGGTAAAGGTTTTCCTGCGGGCGGCGGCCGGAAACGGCAAACATGTTTCCGACTACGGAGTTTGAGGTGCCGGTGCCCCCTGCACGCTGCGAGGTGTAATTCACTACGCCCGGATTCAAAGTGAGCAGTTGGTCATAGCTGCGGCCATTCAGAGGGAGGTCTTTCACCTGGCGCTCACCCACCAACCCGGAATCGTCGCTGGTGGTCAGCAGGGAGGAAGGGCTGACACCCTCCACCTGAATCGCCTGGCGGACTTCGGCGACGGACAGGGTGATATCCACTTCCGCGGACTGGCCCAGGGTTAGCGTCAGGCGCTTTCGCGCTGGCGCGAAGCCCGTTTTTTCAGCCGAAATCTCATAGGTCCCCACGCCCAGCAACGGAGCATTGTATCTGCCCGCCGAGTCCGTAAAAATGGCCCGGACCGTCCCGGTTTCCGTGCTGACGATCTTAACGCTGGCGCCCGGTATGGCGCTGCGGGTAGCGTCGACGACCAGGCCTGAAATCGCGGCCTCGCCCTGTGCCCATCCAATCGACGCGGCCAACA
>JASIKV010000333.1 GCA_030049455.1 Terriglobia bacterium | reverse complement strand
CTCCGCCCCTCGTCGTTGATGAAGGTAACTCGGGGATTTCGGTCGAGGTGCCCTGTGAAATCGCCAAATTTCCGATTCAGCGTGGATAGGATGTCCTGGTTCATCTCCACAGCTTGAACGGAGGGCTGGTCAAACGCCAGCGCCGCAAGGATGTCTCTGCCGCCTCCTGCCCCGATGATCAGGACTCTTGAGTTGGGACGAATGTAGTGGACAATTTCCTTCACGTCATACTTCAAATACTTTACGGTGTTGAAGTCGCCTGAAAAGGCGGTCAAAGTGGTTTCGGCGTCGGCGTCGATTGTCAGGGGGAGGGCGTAGACGGCCGTATTGGTAGGATAAGTCGGGCTTGTTCCCTCATCCACAGGGGAAATGGGAACCCCCGGATCACCCAGGACACAAATCCGTGAAAAAGAATTCCACGTTTCGTAAACGTGCGCGCCTTCAATATCCCCCTTCACCCAAATCAGATCCAACAGCGGGCTGCCTCGGCCTGTCGCGAAAGCAGAGGCAACCACCAGGAGGGCCAGCGCGGCACACACAATCACCGCGGTCCGGAACAATCTCTCACCTCGCTCCCGGAATAAAAAGGCGGCGGATGAAAGGGCAGCAAACAAGGCGATCACAAATACCGCGCCCGGGCCGCTGGTGAGCTTGAATACGGCAATCAGAACCACACACCCGGTCGCAGCTCCGGCCAGGTCGGCCGCATAGAGGCCGCTGACGTTTGATGGGAACTTTGTCAGCGCAAGGCACACGCAGATTCCGCCGTAGACAAATGCCGCAGACAACGATGCAAAGGTCACAGTGATTGAGGCCAATCCACGAAGTGAAAATTCCGCATGGAAGGGGACAAAAAGGTGTATCACGATGCCTAAAATCATCCAGACGGAGAAGAAGAGTGAACTGCGCCCCATCAATCGAAGTGCGTCACTGGCGCGCGCATAGGCGGGGTGCAGGTAGACCACGATGCCGCCAAGGGTCAAGCCGAACATGGCGATGGAGATTGCCATAAATGCAAAGTGGTAATAGAGGGTTACGCTGAAGATTCGTGTCAGAAGGATTTCATACATCAACGTGGCAACCGTGACTCCGAATACGCCGGCAAAGGTCAAGGGCCCGGCCCGTTCACTTGGGGATGGTGTGTTTACGCTGCTGTTGAGGATTTGGCTGTCCAAAGGTGCTATGTTTTCGTCCCGCCGTTGTCGTGCTTCTCACGCACGTGGGCCAGAAGGTTTCTGATGCTTGCGGCGAGATCGACAACTTCGCCCTCGCCCTTCACGTCGAACATGATTTCATAATTCCCCGCCGAGGCGTGGTCAACCGCCTCCTTCAGGTCGGTGAGCGGCTTCACCACCTGGCGGGGGAGCGTAAAACTGATCCATATGCTTACCAGCAGGGTGATGGCGGAAACGATGCCGCCCACAACCTCGGCTCGAAACAGCAGGCCGCGCGCGCGCTGGTGGTCCCGCTGAACGCGCTGCCAACCCCGACTCTCAAGGTCGGTCGCCAGCATGACGACTCTCTGGCTGGCCGAGGCCATTTCCCGCGAGGCTTGGCGAATCTGAGGGTCGTTCTCTTCCATCTTGGCAGAGACTTCCGCGTCAAACGATTCAATTCGCGCGCGCAGCATTTCGATCATTTGCGTGCGGCTTTCGTGCGAGGACTTGCTCAGCACCTCATCCAGGTCCTTCTGGTAAGTGCGCACGACCTGTCGCAGGCTCTCAACCGGCGGCAGATTGCTTTCTCCCAGCCGGTCGACGGCGTGGTTGAAGCTCAGCCGGTAGATGGAGATCTGCTCCTCCAAATCGTCGAAGGTGGGAGTCTCCTCCGGCTGTAGGGCGCGGCAGGTCTGAATGGTTTGTTCAAGCTGGCGCAGTGACTCCCGATTGCGGGCGATGTCATCCGGGTCGTGCAGAAGGAAGTAGTTGGCTTCGGCCCGGCGGGCGTCGAGCATTTCGATGGAAGCGCGCTCGGCGTTGGTGGCCACAGGGGCATCCACACTCACGATGCGGTCCACAATGGATGCCATGGCGAAGAGGTAATATACCGCCAGGAAGATGACGGGCACCAGGATCAAACGTACCAGAGCAAGGCTTACCGCGACGCGGCGGCGGAGGGAAAACCCCCTAAGGAGAACGATGAACGATCTCGGGGAACGCCAGATCATTTCTCATTTTACCTTGCAGAGAGCAGGCCGGCGCTCTCTTTGTCGACGGCGGCATCTTACCTCAATTTCACCCGATGGAGTTACGAATTCGACCGGAGATGAAACTTTTTGGTGTGAAATAGCGTATTGCAGGGTAGCGATGGTTTTTTGACCAGGAGGAAAAACATGTTCTGCCCTCAATGTGGCAAGGAATATGCCGAGCGGGTAAATTTTTGCTGCCAATGCGGCACGACGCTCTCCGTTCCGGCGAGCGCGCCCCGCAAGAAGCTTTTGCGTTCACGCACCGACCACAAGATTGCCGGCGTCTGTGGAGGATTTGCCGAGTATTTCGACGTGGATTCGACGGTGGTGCGAATTTGCTGGCTGATTATGGCGGTTTTTATCGGTTGGGGAGTCCTCGGCTATCTCATCGCCTGGATCGTAATGCCGCAGGAACCGCTCCCGCAGCCCGCCATGGGATCGACCAGCGTCGTGGTTCCGCAGCCCGCGGGAAATCGCTGAGCGGCATGCCGCTCAGGGCGCCGGCTTGATCTCCAACTGGAAGGGCGCCAGTTGCTCTCTGATAACGCTCTCGACCCCCACGGCCACCACGGTTTGCCGCGCCGCGGGGAAGTATCGGGAGGCGACGGCATCGACATCCTTCAGGGTGACCTTGCCGATTTCCGCATTTTCCTTTCCCAGCTCCTCGGGAGGCAATCCCAGAACCCACAAACGGGCCATTGACCTGCCCACTGAATCCTGAGCTTGAAGCGACAACGCCTCCGTCCCCACCAGATATCTTTCCGCGTGGACAAGTTCCTCGTCGGAAGGCGTGGTGGTCGACATGCGGTTCAGCTCGTAATCAATCTCATTCAGCGTTGCTCCCGTAACCTCGTTGCGCACCGAAGCCCAGGTCTGAAAAATACCGGTGGCGCGCCGCGAGACCAAATAAGACCCCGGCGAGTACGTGTATCCCTTGTCTTCGCGAATATTCGTCGTCAACCGTGAACCAAACATCCCGCCGTAAAGTGCATTTGCAACTCGCGCGGCTGCATAATCGGGATTTCCCTCCGCAGGGCCTAGTGAGCCAACGGCGATGGTCGTCTGCACCGAATCCGACCGGTTGACGAAGAAGACGGCGTGCGGGGGCACGAATGCGGGCTTTTCAGCCGGCAAAACGGGCGGTGTTGCAGGCGCGGCCCATCGGCCGAAAAGAGAATCACAGGCGGCCTCCATTTTGGAGGGATCGAAGTCTCCGACCACCACCAGCAATGCCTGGTCCGGCCGAAACCGCCGGGAGTATTCGCTTCGCAATACCTGCGCCGTGGTTTTGGTGATGGTGTCCTGGGTAATCGAAGTCACGGCGTAGGGATGTTGGCCGAAGAGGGCGCGAGCCAGAGCCCGGCTGGCGAGAAACTGCGGGTCAGCCTCCTGCTGCTCCAGGTGGTCCGCGGCGTTGCGCTTGGCCAGCGCAACTTCGCTGTCGGGGAACGTGGCGTTTTGAGCGACGTCGGCCAGCACGGCGAGCCCTGCCTCGGCCCTCGCCGCCAGGACGCTGGTGTTGAGCACGATGGATTCGATTCCCGCGCTGCCGTTCAGGTCTCCCCCCGCGGCCTGCAAGGCCTCGGCAATCTGCCGGGCGTTGCGCGTGGTGGTTCCCTGGTCGATGGTCGCAACGATCAGGTCCGCCACGCCGGGAAGGTCCTGCGGGTCAGCAGACATGCCTCCCCGCACTGCCAGCGTGTAGGAAACTTTGGGAAAGCCCGGACGCGAGACAAACCAAAGCGTCAAACCATTGGCAAGTCTCCGGGTCGTCACCTGTGGCGTCTCAATGGGCTTAAGATTGCCGTAGGGCGGCAGGCCCTTGGGCAAAGGTGTTTCCTTCTCGGCTGCGGCGGCCGGAACTATGGCAATCCCTATAAGCCAGAGGACGGTCAGAATTCGACGAGTCATTATCGGCCTCCCTTGTCACTGCCGGCAGCTTGTGCGGGCACGCGATTGATGATCGTGCGATTGGTTTTCACGAGATAGGTCTGTACGAATGAGCGAACCTCCGCCGCCGTGACGTGCGCAAGTTCGTTGGGAATCTCATTCACGCGCTCGGGAGTGCCGTCGAGCAGCGTGGCATGGGAGAGCAGGGAAGCGCGGTCTACCGGCACTTCCATGTTTGAATACCAATCGGACTGCATTTTGGCGCTGATTCGCGCCAGCGCCTCCGGGCTGGGTCCCTTGGCAGCAAGATCATTCAACGCCGCATCGTAGGCGGCGAGCACATCATCGTCCTTCAAATTTGGAGGATAAACGACAAATGAGGTCAGCAGCGTGGGTCCGTCGTATTCAAAGGGATTGCCGAAGACAAAATTGACGCCGCCGCTCACGTCGAGCGCCACTTTCTTTTCCTTTACCAGGGCCTGATAGAGCACCGAAGCCTGCCCGTTGTGGAGCAGCTCGCCCACCAGCGCGCCCACCACCGCATCGTGCGAGTGGCGCGGAGGCATGCGGTAACCGATGGCAATCGCCGGCACGCG
>JASIKV010000003.1 GCA_030049455.1 Terriglobia bacterium | reverse complement strand
TCGAAGAAGATGGGTGTGAGCGAGCCTTCCGTCAGCAGGCTCACCAGCCAGCGGCTTCCCCAAAATGCGAAAGCGAGACCGAGCAGGGCGCCAATTGCAGAGAGCGAGAGACTTTCGATCATCACCTGGCGTGCGACGGCCCAGCGGCCGGCTCCCAACGCGACGCGGACTCCTACTTCATGACGGCGCGACGCAGCGCGCGCCAGCATCAGGCTGGCCAAGTTTACGCAGGCCAGCAGTAGGATTAAGGCCACAATTCCCATCAGCACGTAAAGCGGCCGCGTGAAGCGCGAACGCAGCGTGGCGTTCACTCCGGTGGCCGCGGGATCAACGTCAAGGCCCATGGACAGAAATAGATTTCGGCGCAGTCCGGGAGTATTGGTTGAAACCGTGGCCATCAGTACTTGCGGCCAGAGCGATTGAAGCTGAGCGCGCGCCTGTTCCAGCGTCACTCCGTCTTTCAACCGGCCGGTGATGAACACGAAGAGGATGGCGCGGTCATCCGTGCTTTGCATCGGAATCGTAATGTCGGGCGCTTCGCCCGTGGACATTCCCGTAAACCACTTGCGGGTAACGCCGATGATGGTAAAGGGGGTTCCTTCGATGGAGATCACTTTTCCCACAGCGTCATTCGACCCGCCAAAGCGCCGCTGCCAGTATCCGTAACTCAATACCGCCACCGGTGCGGCGCGGCTTACATCGTCTGGTGCGATCAATCTTCCCGCGAACGGCGTGGCGCCGAGCACCGAGTAATAATCACTCGTGACCGAACGCATGGCGGCCTGCGAGAGCGCTCCGCCCGACTCCACATTGGCCGTTGAGCCGAAACTCCAGCCAATCAGGCCGGAAAAAACTTTTTGGCTGCGCTCGATCTCCCTGAACATCGGGTAGGAGAACATAATTTTGTTGCCGCGGCGCAGGACAGAAAGCTGGACCAGTCGCTCCGGCTTCCACACTGGAAGGTCGCGAAGCAGCAGGGCGTTCAAGAGGGAGAAGATGGCGGTGTTTGCGCCGATTCCGAGGGCGAGTGAAAGCACGGCCACGGCGGTAAAGCCCGGATTTCTGGCGAGGCTTCGAAGGCTGTTGCGGAAAGGGTGCCAGGGGTTCGTCACGGCGCGCTCATTTAATCAGAAATCCCGTCAAGGCGATTCCCACGCCTGCCAGGCCCATGAGGATTCCTAATTGGTAGAAGGCGCGGCGCCGGGTGAGCAGCGTGAGTGAGGCGATGACGATGGCGGCTTCCAGACAGACCTCGCCGAGGTCGAAGCGGTTGGCCCGCCGCTGCTCGTGCGCAACCTCGGCTTCAAGTGACTGGGCCTCCTTGCTGATATCCGTCAGGTCGTTCTTGTAGCGCCCCACTTCCTTCTCGTATTTCGACCTCACCTTCTCGGCCTGGTCGGGGTCCTTGGTGGCCGTGACGGAAAGCAGATCCAGAAAGAGCTCATAGGTGTGCTGGCGGATATTCTTGGCTTGATAATACGACCACTGGTCTGTTGCCTTACTTTGTAATAGCAACTCCTCGGTATGCGCGCGGTGCCCCAGGAGCGTGGTGGCGGCCAGCACCACGGCCAGCACGGCCATGGTGAAGGTGACGGGTAGAAGCGAGGGGTCGTGCGCAGAGTGTTCCGCGTGCTCTTCCATCTCATGAAGCTCTTCAATGCTCATGGCGCCTCTGGGGACAGCAGGAATGGGTAGAAGCGAGAATCGTGACTCTTTTGAACCGCATGCTTGAAAAACTGATTACCCTTCGGACTTGCCGGCTCCCGCGGCCGCCGCTCCGGGGCGATTTGCCCCCGCACTACCCTTCGGGTTGGCTGGCCCTCCTCGGCCGTCGCCTCCGCTGGCGGCTCCGTGGCACTTCTTGTATTTCTTGCCGCTCCCGCAGGGGCAGGGATCGTTCCGGCCGATCTTTTCGCGGCGAATGACCTGCTGCGGTTTTTCCATGGCGGCGCCGGCGCCCATCATTTGCATCTCGCGCTGCTCGCGGCGCTTGCGCTGCTGGTATTGCCGGATCATTTCCTCTTCTTCATCCGGCGTTCGCATCAGAAAGAGGTAGCGCAGCGTGTCGTCATCGATGCGGTTCATCATTTCCTGGAACATGTCGAAGGACTCTCGTTTGTACTCCACCAGCGGGTCGCGCTGGCTGTAACCACGCAGGCCGATGCCTTCCTTCAGGTGATCCATCGCCAGCAGGTGATCCTTCCATTGCCCGTCCACCACCTGCAATTTCACCATGCGTTCGTGCAGGCGCATGCGCTCGGAGCCCCACACCTGCTCGCGTTCGTCGTAGCGCTTGCGGACCAGTTCCTTCAGCTTGTCCTTCAGATCGTCCAGAAGCCGCGGGTTGAGGGGAAGTTCCTGCGACTTCAGGTCGATTCCGAAGCGCCCGCCAATTTCGTTGCGCAGGGCGGCCATGTTCCACTGGTCGGCGTGCTGGTCCTTGGGGCAGTGCTGGTCCACCAGCCAGTCGATGACGCTGCCGGCAGCGTCGAGCACGGTCTCTTTCTGGTTCTCGCCCTCCAGCAACTGGCGGCGCATGCCGTAAACCGTTTCGCGCTGCTTGTTCATCACGTCGTCGTATTCGAGCAGATGTTTACGCGATTCGAAGTTCTGCGCTTCCACGGCTTTTTGCGCGGCCTCAATGCGCTTGGAAATCAGGCGCGACTCAATGGGCACGCCTTCCTCCATTCCCAGCTTGTGCATGATGCTGGAGATGCGTTCGCCGGCGAAGATGCGCAGCAGATCGTCTTCCAGCGAGAGATAGAAGCGCGAGGAGCCTGGGTCGCCCTGGCGGCCGGCGCGGCCTCGCAACTGGTTGTCGATGCGCCGCGCTTCATGCCGTTCGGTCCCGAGAATGTGAAGCCCGCCCAGCGCCACCACCTTGGCGTGTTCCGCGTCGGTGACGGACTTGAAGCGGCCGATAAAGTCCTCCCACTGCTT
>JASIKV010000332.1 GCA_030049455.1 Terriglobia bacterium | reverse complement strand
GGAACCGTGACGGACATCAGCGGCGCGGTCATCCCCAAGGCAACCGTCACGGCCACGAATATCGATACCGGCATCCGGCAGACTACGGCGAGCGACGCGAAAGGTTTCTATTCATTTCCCGGCCTCCCGGTGGGCCACTACTCACTGCAGGTTGATAGTCCGGGCCTTAAGCCCTACCGGCGCACGGGGATCGAAGTGGATGCCAACAGCGCATTGACCCTCAATGTCGTGCTGCTGGTGGGAGAAAGGGTCGACACAGTTTCGGTCGCGGAAAACCAACTGCATGTTGAAACAGTAAGTACGCAGGCAGGGGAAGTCATTAGCGGAACGCAGATGACCTCTGTTCCTCTCAATATGCGGAGTTTCACCGACCTGCTGGCGCTTCAGCCCGGCGTGGTGCCTGTCACATCGATCACCTCCGAAACCGTCCAGGATGTCGGGGCCAGCGTGCTTTCTCCTTCCGGAGACCTCAATCCGGGCACGATTTCCATCAACGGCCAGCGGGAGTTTGCCAACAGTTTTCTGGTGAATGGCAGCGACGTGGAAGAGGACGTCAACATGGGAGCGGCGATCGTCCCCAATCTCGATTCCATTGCCGAGTTCAGAATCCTGACCAATAACTTCGACGCCGAGTACGGCGAGTTCAGCGGCGGCCAGATCAATGTCGTGACGAAATCGGGAAGCAACGTCTTTCACGGCGACGCTTTCGAATTTCTGCGGAACACGCACCTTGATGCGCGGAACTTTTTTTCTCCCACCCGCGGCGCCTTTAATCAGAACCAATTCGGAGGAACGTTTGGCGGCCCCGTACGGAAAAACAAGATTTTCTTTTTCGGCGATTACCAGGGAACACGGTCGACCCAGGGAATCGATTCAGGTCAAATCCCCGTGCCGTCGCTTGCGGACCGAACCGGCAACCTCTCCGACCTTGCAAGTTCCTTTACCACCACGGACGCCAATGGAAACACCATCGCCACGACGGTGAGTGGGCCTTATTGGGCCAGCCTGCTTTCGCAAGAATTGGGTTACCCCGTAACGTCAGGCGAACCTTACTATATGTCAGGATGCACGGCTGCGACCTGCGTCCTGCCCGGGGCCACGATTCCTCGCAGTGCATGGTCCGGCCCGGCAACGAACCTGCTGCAATACATTCCGACGCCGAACAACACAAACGGCACGTTTTCGACCTCCGCCTACAGCCAGACTCTGCAAGATAATAAGGGTGGATACCGGGCGGACTCCAACACCCGGCTGGGCCTGCTGACTGCTTACTATTTTCTCGACAACTGGTCGGAGAACAATCCCTACCCGATCGCACAAGGTGGCGCCAACGTACCGGGCTTCAACGCTCTCTACACGGGGCGGGCACAGTTGCTCGATCTCGGCGGGACGAAAACACTGAGCCCGTCGGCCGTCGATGAATTTCATTTCAGTTATATGCGGGACGCGAACGACCTCGGCAAGCCCGTGGGCGGAGTCGGCGTCAGTCTTGCCGATCAGGGCTTTGAAGTCGGCCAGGGAACTCCCGGAATCGTCCCGCTCTCTCCCCAGACCGAAGGCGTGGAGAGTGTTGGCTTCAATAGCTTCACGATCGGCACCAACACCAACGAGCTGAATCAAACCGGCAACACGTTTCAGTGGCTCGACAATTTTTCGAAAGTGACCGGCACGCATACGATCAAGGCCGGTGGCGAGTATCACTACGATCAGGTGAATGTGAACGCCATTGCCCAGTTCAATGGAAGCTTCCTCTTTTTTGGAACGGAAACGGGCTCTGACTTCGCCGATTTTCTGATGGGAATTCCCAGCCAGTACAATCAAAGCCAGTTGCAGGCGTTTTACGGGCGCAACAATTACCTCAGTCTCTACGGTCAGGATAGCTGGCGAGTGAGGCGCAGTCTTACGCTGAATTACGGCGTGCGTTGGGACCGGATCGAGCCCTGGTACGAGAAATACAACCAGATCGCGACCTTCAAACCGGGCGTTGCTTCCGTGGTTTTTCCTGGCGCACCCGCCGGCATTCTTTATCCGACCGATCCGGGAGTGCCTCGCACCCTGGCGCCGCCCGGGAATCGCGATTTCGCGCCGCGCATCGGTTTGGCGTACGCGCCCAGCGTCACCGGCGACGGCACGCTGGCCAAACTCCTGGGCAAGCCCGGGGAGACCAGCATGCGGGCCAGCTATGGAATGTTTTATACGGCAATCGAAGCCCTTACCATCGGAGTGATGAGCGCCAATGCTCCTTATGGCACGACGTATACCAGTCCCGCCCCGCCGTTGTTTTCCACACCTTTTGTGAGCGCCGCGAGCGGCCAGAACCTGGGCCAATATTTTCCCGTTGCTCTTGCGCCGCTCGATACCAGCGCCAGTCATCCCGATCCCGACATCAACTGGGCGCAGTTCGAGCCCATCAGCGGCCTCCCGAACTACCCCACCACCAATCACATTCCGTACACGGAAGAGTACATGTTTTCGCTCGAGCGAGCACTCGGCAGCCACACCGTGCTCAGTCTGAATTACGTCGGCACGCAGGGGCATCGGCTTCTGGTGCTGGATGAGGCAAATCCCGGGGATCCCTCGCTTTGCTTGTTCCTGAGCAATCCCTCCAACCTCGCCGCCGGCCAAATTCCCTGCGGACCCTTTGGCGAAGACAGTACCTACATCACCTCGACAGGCCGGGTCTACAACGGCACGCGAGGTCCGCTGGGTTCAAACTTCGGCAGCAACGCCAACCAGGCGACGATGGGCGGGTCCCATTACAACGCCTTGCAAATTACCCTCCGGCACGACAGCAGACGCCTGAATGTCCTGGCCGGATACACTTACAGCAAGTCTGAGGACCAGTCCTCAAACGTGGGCGATGAGGTCAACCCCTACGATCCGTCACTGAGCCGCGCTTTGTCCGCCTTCGATGCACGGCAGAATTTTGTCGTGAGTTATAGCTATGAAATACCCTTTGAACATTTCTTCCACGCCTCAAACCGCTGGACGGAAGGCTGGGAAATCTCCGGCATCACTCACTTCAGCACGGGTCTTCCGGTGACGCTCGTCAACTACGGGGATAACTCCCTGCTCGGTGCGGAGCCCAACGGGATCAACAACTACGGCGTGGACGAACCGGACTATTCCGGCGGCCCGCTTGACCTTAATCACAATCCCCGCAACGGACAACCCTATTTCAATTCCTCCCTGTTCAGTGAGAACGCCCTGGGCTCACCGGGAACCTCCAGCCGGCGCTTCTTCTCCGGGCCGGGGATGAATAACTTTGACATGGCTTTCCTCAAAAACCTGCGTCTGACCGAATTGAAATCGCTGCAGATTCGGCTCGAAGGCTTCAACGTGTTCAATC
>JASIKV010000331.1 GCA_030049455.1 Terriglobia bacterium | reverse complement strand
ATTCCGAGATATCCGCGCGGGACGCGGCCTTTCGAAACCAGAACGTCAACAACTCGATCGACCGTTGACGCCGGAATCGCCAGGCCGGCGATTCGCGAGAGGCCCGAGGTCGCGATGCCCACCAGCCGCCCGCGGCAATCTATTACCGCGCCGCCGGAAGAATTCGGGAAGAGTGTGGCGTCCAGGCGAATATAGTTGTCAAGCTGGCCGGCGCGCCAGGTTCGCCACGGCCCCGAGACCGCGCTGATCACCCCCAGGCTGGCGTTCGGCCCGCTGTCCGGCGAGCGGCCGAGAACCAGCGCCAGTTCGCCTGCCTTCAGGGGTTCGCTGCCGGCGGTTGACGCAGGCGCATTCGCCAGGGCTTCCACCTTCAGCGCCGCGATGTCCGTCCCCGCATCGCGCCCGGCGAGCGTCGCGTCCGCGCGCCGGCCGTCGGAGAGCGTGACCTGAATGTCCTCATCGCGGCGGACGGTGTGCTCCGCCGTGACCACGGTGCCCGGCCGCCAGTGCACGCCGCTTGAGGGATAATGCGAGCGGGCGTGCACCGCCACAACCTGCGGTTGAAACTCCTCGACGAGCTTCGCGAGTTCGCTCGAGAGACTTGCCATTGAACTTTGCATATGGAACCTCCGAAATCATTCTCCGACGAATTGAGCGGACACCGCATCCGCCAAATGGCTAGGTGGGGAACTGGAAGATTGGGGCGTGGAATTTTCGAGGTTTCGACAAGAGGTGCGCAGGATCGAATGCTGCAAATGACAAACGATCTCATTCCGGAGTGTACGGAAGCTCTATAGGAACCTTGGGACGTTTCTTCATGGCTCTCTCGGTGCTCTGTGGTGAGAGCTTATCAACCACGTGCTGCTGCGCCTCCGCGCCCGATTCCCGCAGCCGGCGGCGAAGGTAGCGGCGCTCGGCGGCGTTGGCGGTGAGCGCGGCGCGGCGGTAGGCTTCCACGGCGTCGTTGCGGCGATCAAGCCTTGTCAGGATGCCGGCCCGCGCGGTATCGGCTTTACCCGGCCAATTGCCCATAACCGAGCCATTTGTGCAGATAACCAAGCTGGCCGACGTGATAGGTCTCATGGAACGCCAGGAAGGCGATGTAACCGCCAACCGTGCCGTCAAAAGTGGGCCTGTCGTGTGGTTTAGCCAAAAATTCCGGCGTGACATTGGGAAGCAACGCGGCGAGCTCCTGGCAGGCGTTGCCCCACCTTTCGCGCATCTCTTCAATGGGCGGGTACTCGAGAATCTCCTCGGGCTTGGCGCCGCGGGCAAACAGTTTCGCCCAATGGAGCGTCCACTTCGACCCGAGCGTGCGAAGCAGCGCCCCCCGGGCCCAAATGATATGGCCGACAACCCACATCGGGCTGTTCGAAGCATCGCTGGGCCTGCGCATCCACTGCTCGTGGGGTATTCCCTCCAGCGCTCGCGTTACCACTTCGGAATTGTCCTTGAACATGCCTTCCACATAACGAAGACCTGATTCCACGATCCCTCCTTCCGGCTCACCTTTGTTTTCCAGTCGCGGCTAATCCTGTCTTAGGCGCTAACGGTGGAATTCGAACCTGCTGGTTGCGGTCTGCCCGTTCGAGAAAAATGTCCAGTCTTCATAGTGGTGATTGGCATCAAGGATTGTGATTTTCAGGCCGACCATATGAGGGTCGGAAGGGTTGGCGAGGTTCGTGGCGTCCTTAAACTCGAAGGCCAATACATTCGGTTCAGCGGATGCCACGTATCGAAAACGCGGCTGGTTGTGAACGGCACAGTAGTGAGTGGCCAGCAAATCCCTGCCGTCCATGTGGAACATGGTGACCATTTCCTGCGGCGTGCCGGCGCCCAGAACGTTCAATATTGCTGATCCGTCAGAAACAACTCGGAAGGAAGTGGTTGCGGGCATTTCCGTGCCGCCCTCGTTTGCCTTGCCTTTCCACTCGCCCGCCAGGGATTTCAATTTGTCAAAGGCGGCGCCGGGCGGCTGATTTTCCTCCGCGAAATCCGATCGGAGCGAAACTGCGAAGACTGAACAAATGGCGATGGCCAACAGCACTTTTGCCTTTTTCATGGTCGATCCTCCAGTAAAGTTGAATTTACAAGGGTCTGGGGGCCGGGTTGCTTGCCCATCATATAGGAGATGCCGCCGCTGGGGTATCGGTTCAGCAATATCATTTGCCTGGGCAATCGCCCTCGTCACCGAAGTTCCTGGCACCAGAACGCGGCCTGCTACGAAAGCGTCACAATGGGCCGCCAAGCTGCTCCTGGTTTCTACGAATGAATTTGTTTACTGCCAACTGTACAACGTTTGAAATGTACGGAATCGGCAGGGCGAATTCAATTTTTTCGCAGGCAAGAGTCGTGACCTGCCCGGCAGGCCTCTTTTCCCCGCGGGGCATTTGGCGGTAAACTCGCTAATGAACGGATTTTGGGAACCCCAGTACACCGGGTTCGGAGATTCTATGAAAAAGCCCAATTGGCGTCTAAAACTGCCGGCGATTTCAATCAATTTGCTGATACCGCTCCTCCTGCTGGCCGGCACGCTTTACGGCAAGAACAAAAAGGGAGATCAGCCGCCGTTTGCCTATGAGGCCGGCACGGAAGATCTGGCAAAAGGCTGCGCAGGAAGGTTGGAGGT
>JASIKV010000330.1 GCA_030049455.1 Terriglobia bacterium | reverse complement strand
GCAAAATCCACCGGAGCGATGCGCGTAATGCCATCCACCGGAATATCCCGCACGCGTACCGCCTGGCCGAAGCACATCATGGCCAGAATGGCGATTTTGTAGCTCGCGTCATGGCCTTCCACGTCGAAAGCGGGATCGGGCTCGGCAAATCCCTTTTCCTTCGCTTCCGCCAGGGCCTCCGCAAACGAGCAGTTGCGCCGTTCCATCTCCGTGAGGATGTAATTGGTGGTGCCGTTCAGGATTCCGTAAACCGCCGTGAAATTCTCGCCCGCCAGCCCCTCGCGCACGGCGTGCAGCACCGGCGTTCCACCCGCCACACAGGCTTCAATCCCCAGACCCACACCGTGGGTGCGGCTGCGTTCCACCAGCTGCGCCCCGTACTCCGCCACCAGTTGCTTGTTGGCGGTCACCAGATGCTTGCCGGCATCCAGGGCCGCGAAGGCGATGGCGCGCGCGGTGGGCAGAACGCCCACCAGCTCGACGACAATGTCCACTTCCGGGTCGCGGACGACTTCCTTCCAGTTCGCGGTCAGGCGGGCGCGCTGCCGCAGGCGGGAGAAATCGTGTTGGTGGACCCTGCGCGAACAGAGAACCTTCAATTCCAGGACGCAATCCAGCCGCCGCTCAATTTCGCGCTGATGTTCCGCGAAGACCTTCAGCGTGCCCTTGCCGACCGTTCCCAGGCCGATCACTCCCAGTCCCAGCGAGCGCCGCGGGCGAGCGGGTTCGGCGAAACGAATTCGAGGTGCAGGATTCACGCGCGTTTTCCTGGCGAATGGAGAAGCCTATTCACTTTGCAATGAAGCGATGGAAATGGCAAGCAAAACTGCGTATTTGTTTATTTTCAGTATTGTTGAGTGGTAACATGCGCGGGTTGTGCCGGCCCCGGAACTCTACGTCGATTGGATCAACGCGCACCTGGGATTTAATCCCCGTGGCCAAGCGAATTCTGACGCTTTAGCAGACTTCGTAGTCGCGGACCTCGCACACACGTGTCCGATATTACGTCATGCCCTAGAGTCAGGTGAACTTAAACCCTTAAAGAACCCCATTGTCAGGACTAAAGTGGCGGAACGGTCAATTGACCTGGTGATTTTCGAAGGCGCTAAACCCCCAAATATCTCCGTAAGAGTGTCGGTCGAGAATAAAACCATTATGACGGCGCACGGCAAGGCCAGGAAAAACCGCTATGGCGACCTTATTGCCTACTCCAACCACATGCACAACCATAACCGGAAATGCGTGGCGGGGGCCATTGTGGTTGTAAATGTTTCTCCGGCCTATGCGAATCCAGATGCGTTTGCCAAAGGGCTGGTCAGACCGAAATTCAAGATGGAAAAGATCGTCACGGATACCATAAACATCTTTTCAAACATCCCACTGCGGAACGACATTGACGATCCCAACGATACCCCGGAAGCCCTTGCCGTGATCGTGGTCGATTATGATGGTGTGAATGCCAGCAAGCTCGTGACTGGAGGCTTGTCTCCATCGCCAGAAAGCCACATCCATTACTCAAATTTCATCAAAAGAATTTGTGATCTGTACGGAAAGCGATTCAGCGGAAAATAAGTTCGGGGCAGCAGTCTCCAAATAAACTGGAGATGCCTTTTTCTAGGCGTGCCTCAGCCATTTTCACGTATTTCGGCTCGATCTCCACTCCGATCCCATTTCTACCAGTACGAGACGCCGCGAGTAACGTGGTCCCAGTACCCATAAAGGGATCAAGAACCGTATCCCCGACAAAAGAGAACATGCGCACGAGACGATAGGCCAATTCCTCCGGGTACGGTGCGGGGTGATGTTTCGTGGACTCTCCCGTTAATCCGTTCCAAACCTGCTGGAACCAGGCTTGATGCTCTTCCTTACTAAGGCGCGAGGCATTCCGCTGTTCCTCGGTTGGTTGCCGGTATCCTCCGGCCTTGCGAAGCATTAAAATGAACTCTACGTCGTTCTTGACGATAGCATTTGGCTCATACGGTTTCCCCAGGAAGGCTGACCCGTTCTCGACCTCGTAACTCGCATTGGAGATCTTATACCAGAATATCGGGCTCAGATTATCGAAGCCAATCCTTCTGGCTCGAACCACGATGTCCGCATGCATCGGCATCACGGAGTGCTTTCCGTGCCTTCGGCGAGAGAGGCAGACATCACCAACCACACACACCAATCGGCCGCCGGGAACAAGGGCGCGGAAGCAGTGACTCCAAACTTTATCGAGCTCGTCGTGAAAGGCCTCGTAATCCTCAATCATGCCGAGTTGGCTTTTGTGCGGTGGGTACTCTTTAAGCGTCCAATATGGAGGAGACGTAACAACCAAATGGACGGACGCGTCGGGAATCCAATCGAGTTCCCGAGAATCTCCATTCCAAATCGTCAGCGTGGTTTTCGCAACTGTGGCTTGCATCATGCCTATACTATCGGCATGTTCGCGATGCGGCAAGAGGGTCCTTCAAGCCAAAGGACCCCGCTACCTGCGCGAGGGTAGTGGCTTAATCTCACTTTCGGGGCGAGGCAACTCCTCGCCCCGACAAGCGCGCCCAGCAGGCCCACTCCGCCTCTGAAACCAGGGCACCGCCTGCGGGGGGCAACGGAACGAATTGAGGTCGAGAGGCCGTCCTGATCCCGCGTGGGCGAAATCACGGCTTGGAAGGCCGTGCCACGTCAAGAAAAAACTGCCGGAGCCGCAGGCGCGGCCCCGGCAGCTCTTCCGTCAATCTACTTCTTGGCCGGCGGCTTTTTGGCCGCGGGTTTGGCCGATGCCGGGCGGGCTGCGGGTTTCTGCTCACCCAGCAGCACATCCAGGTCGGCGGAGTTGAAGGGGAAGAAGCGCTGCGAGGTCTGCCCGGTGGTGCTCAGGCTGAGATCCACGCGCCGGTTGTTCGCCATGCGGAAGGCAAGGATGTTCTTCTCCACGCGCTCGCGGTCTTCCGGCGTGGCGCTGGGATTGCTGGCGATCAAGTCCTCCA
>JASIKV010000329.1 GCA_030049455.1 Terriglobia bacterium | reverse complement strand
TTGAGCGTCGCGGGCTGTGCGGCGATGTGTACCTTGAGGGAACGCCCGCCGGGGCTCGCCTCACGGACGTCAAAGTCGAGACGTCGGTGCGGAACTGGCAAATCACCTTTGATTGCGCATTCGAATCGCTCGATTCTGACGCTCGTTACAGCCTGCGCGCGCAAATCAGCGATGGGCTGGCGAAGGCCGCTGAGCTTAACAGCCCTCCTTTTTCTCACCACGACCTCGTCAGCGGGAGAGGCCGTTCGACCTACCCCTGGCATCCCGAGAAGGTCTGGGACACGCACACTCCGGGGAACCAATACACCGTCAGCATGTCTTTGCTGGATTCGTCAGGCAGGGAGCTGGATACCGCGCTGCCCGTGCGTTTCGGCTTTCGGGAATTCTGGATTGATGGAAGGGATTTCTACCTGAACGGCACGCGCATTTATCTGGCCGCTTTTCCCCTCGACAATGCCCAGGAGAGCGCGCTGATGGCCAGCTACGAAGCAACGCGCGCGACGCTGCAATTGTACAAGAGCTACGGCATCAACTTTGTTTACACCCATAACTACGGATGTGAGCCCGGGACTCATCGCGCCTTTGAGGAAATCCTAAGGGCCGCCGATGACGAGGGCGTGCTCGTGGCATTCTCGCAGCCGCACTTTGGACAGTACGATTGGGCGCCGCCGCTCGCCGATTCCATCAATGGCTACCTGCAGCATGCCAGGTTTTATGTGGGCGTCGCGCAAAATCATCCCTCCGTCATTTGCTATTCCACCAGCCACAATGCTCTCGGATACGCTGAAAACATGAACCCGGACATGATTGACGGCATCGCGGTTCCGAACGATACACACCGTGGGATTCTCGCCTGGCGTGCGCTGCGTGCAGAGGGCATTATCCGCCGGCTCGATCCCAGCCGGTTTGTTTACCACCATCAGGCGGGGAATCTCGGCTCCGCCTTTACGATGAATTTTTACGCCAATTGGGTCCCCATGCAGGAAATGTCAGACTGGTTTGAGCACTGGGCCACTGAGGGTGTAAAGCCTGTTTTCACTTGCGAATACAGCACTCCGTTTTACTGGGACTGGTCGATGTACCGGGGTTGGTATAAGGGAAAGCGGGCCTGGGGGGAGGCCGTGGTGCCCTGGGAATTTTGCGGCGCCGAATGGAATGCGCAGCTCCTCGGTCCCTCGGCGTATCGTATCACCGATGCCGAAAAGGCCAACCTGCGCTGGGAGGCTGAACAGTTTCGGCAGGGCCGCGTCTGGAAGCGGTGGGATTATCCATACACCTTTACCTCCGAAGCTTTTGCGGACATCTTTCATGTTATCGCCCGGCACTTCACGGAGAATTACCGCGCCTTCCGCACCTGGGGGAACTCTGCCACCTCCGCCCCCTGGGATGGGTACTTTTCGCGGAAATTACACCAAGGTTCCGATTTTCAGGATTTGCAATCGGGATTCGACTGGGAGCATTTGCAGCACCCCGGCCCACGGCCAATTTATCTTGAGGAGAAAAAAGCTCGCGAGCTGCTGGCTTACCATCCCTCCGACTACGCGCCTACTCCCGTCGGCGAAGCCCTGTATCGAAATTACCGGCCGCTGCTTTCGTATCTGGGCGGCAAACCGTCGGCTTTCACGAGCAAGGATCATAACTTCCTGCCCGGCGAGACTTTGCAGAAGCAATTGATCGTCATCAACAACTCGCGTGAGGAAGTGGAAGCGGATTGCCGGTGGTCCTTCCGCCTGCCCCACGTCACGAGCGGTACGAGCAAGATTTCTCTGCCCACGGGCCAGCAGCGCCAGGCCGGCATACAGCTCAACCTGCCGGAGGATTTGCCGGCCGGGCGATATGACTTGCGCGCATCGGTCAATTTCGGGAACGGGGAATTGCAGGAGGATTCGTTTGCGATCGATGTTCTTCCCCGCCTGCCTTCTCGGCAGATCGAAGCAAAAATCGCGCTCTTTGATCCAAAAGGAGAAACCGCTGCGCTGCTGGGCCGAATGGGCATTCACTCACAGACGGTCGATGCGCATTCGGATGCTTCCGAATTTGACGTGCTGATCATCGGCAAGGGGGCGCTGACGTCTGACGCAGTTGGGCCGGACGTTTCGCACCTTCCCACCGGCCTGAAAGTGGTGGTCTTTGAGCAGACGGGCGAGGTCCTTGAAAGACGTTTCGGCTTTCGTTTTGCGGAATACGGGTTGCGCCAGGTTTTTGGGCGCGTCCCACAGCATCCGCTGCTCGATGGCCTTCAGGATGGGCATTTGCAGAATTGGCGGGGTGAATCCACGACCCTGCCGCCGCGTTTGTCCTACCAGCTCACAAAGCAACTTATGGATGCGCCTGCGGTGAGTTGGGCGGGAATTCCCGTTTCGCACGTTTGGCGGTGCGGAAACCGGGGCAACGTGGCCTCTGCGCTGATGGAGAAGCCCTCGTGCGGAAACTTCCTGCCCATTCTCGACGGCGGATATGCGCTGCAATATTGCAGCCTGTTGGAGCACCGGGTGGGCAGGGGATTGGCGTTGTTTTGTCAGACGGACGTCACAGGCCGAAGCGAGTCTGACCCCGCGGCGGAAATTCTGGCGGCAAACATCCTTCGCTACGCCGCGTCATGGAAAGCTGGGCCCAGCCGAAAGGTTATTTACGCCGGCGAGCCCGCGGGCATGGCCCATCTGGGCGCGGCGGGATTCCAGCCTGAAGCCTTTGAGGGTGGGAAGCTATCTTCCGAGCATGTACTGGTCGTGGGACCCGGCGGCAGGCAGCAAATCGGCGCCGACGCCAAGCGTGTTTCAAGTTGGGTCAAGAACGGCGGCCGCGTCCTGGCTGTCGGTTTGGAGGGCGAAGAAGCAAGCGCCATCCTGCCCTTCAAGGTGGCCACGGCGCGGCGGGAACACATCGCGTCCTATTTTGACCCATT
>JASIKV010000328.1 GCA_030049455.1 Terriglobia bacterium | reverse complement strand
GCAGCGGGCTAAGACTGCCCCGCTGGAGGGAAAATTAAGCATTCTTGAATTGATGTTGTCGATAAGGAGACTTAGTACCTTAGTGCAGATAATTGTGCTGGAAAGGAGGTGACGACTATGCTATCTTTCAATCGCAAGCCAGAAGGTGGTGGCCCGATGCCATGGCCTCCCCCCGACGCCGTGTAAGGTTTATCGGCTGAGGATGGGCGAGCGCGGCTGCTGCGGTGCCTGCCCATCCCTGGCCGGATATATGCGCAATCTAGGAATAGTCCTCGGCTTCTGCGTATTTGTCCTCGAAGGATTGCTGATCCTAAGAGGGAGAGGTCGCAAAACCCTCCGGTTGTTCCCTTTTTTCTACTCTTACCTCATTTTTTGTTTTCTCTGGATCGTGGGTATGTACGCGATCCATTGGCTAAAACCGCAGGCGTATCCTTCTGCCTATTGGATATGCTATTTGGTCAGCATCCTCGTGGAATTCATGGTTTTGGTAGAGATATCTGACCAAATCTTTCGACCTTTCCCTGTGATCCGCAGTCTCGGGCGCGCCCTGACAGCTCTGATTTCGCTGGGATTTGGAAGCTTCTACATCCTGCCAACCATTTTTGCTTCAACGGGGAGAAGTCATGCGATTTCCGGGTTTGTTTTGCGGACATTTGTGACCAAAGCCATAATCCTTGCGGTTTTATTTTATGTATCCAAACAGTACGGGTGTGAATTAGGGAGAAACGTAGGAGGCATTATGCTCGGCTTCTCAATCTACGTGGCCATAAATGTGGCCATGATGGGAAGCATTGAGGCGTTCGGCTCGGCTCTGTTTGCGCGGGTTATTTGGTTTATCGAACCTTTGGCTTTTACGCTTTGTCTGCTGGTCTGGACCATTTCGCTCTGGGAGCCTGCTCCCATACCGAATGCGCAGCCAATTTCGCGGCCTTTTGAAAGTTCTTCCCGATCCATCGATATGGATTTGATCCGTTTGAATACTGAGCTTTCGAAAATACTGCACAAATGACAGCACTCTTTTGCGGCGTAATTTCGGTTGCTTTTCTCCTCCTGGTTGTTCGCCTGTCCCGAGGGACGCGGCCCTGTGCAAATGGCGAGGACCCGGGTGATAACATGTCACTCCGGGGTATCGAACACAGGCCCTGGTTGCACCTTTCCGAGCGCATATTCGATCCTTCGGACATCCGCTGGCTGGAGCAGGAGCTGGGCTTGCCGATCTTAGCCGGGGAATTGATTGCAGCGCGCAAGCAGCTGGCGATTTACTGGTTGGAAGCCCTCCGGTTTTCCTTCGATGAGTTCGTAAGAACTCCCCAATATTCTTTCAGCGATGAATCGGAAGTCCCTTCAACGGGCGGCTGGCAAATGTTGTGGTTTACGGCCCGCTTTAAGATTTCGATAACTTATGCCTTGCTCATGGTGAAGTGGTTTGGCCCCTATCACCGATTAATCCCCTCGTTTTCTTGGCTGCCCTTTTCACAAAAGACTGAGCGCAGCTTTCGCCGTCCGGCATTTGCAAATAGCCGCAGTGCTCACTAAAATTCATGAGCCATTTACCCTCCAGGAAATGAATCTCCACCCTTGAGCATGCTCTTATCTGCGTGGTGAATTTCACCCATGGCAGCGTGTTCTCGCCCTTTTTGTCCCGAAGTTCCATGGCGAGGACTCAGTGGCCGCGTGCAAGCACTTGCAAAGAAATCACTTAAATCATTGGCTCCCGCGCCCCGGATGGCCATTCCGTTGCAATCTCCGCAAACGGAAAGGAGTGGCGGATCGAAATGAGGTTCCCCGATGGCTGCCGGCCAAAATGTCCGCCGAAAGTGGGAGACTTCATTTTCAGGCCTGAACATTGCGTCGGCCCGTGTGCTTAACAGTCAGCAACTGTAATTGGGAGAAAAAAATGACCAGAAGCAAAGTAACGATCGACGGAAACGAGGCGGCTGCGCGAGTCGCTTATCGCATCAATGAAGTTATTGCGATTTACCCCATCACACCTTCTTCACCGATGGGAGAGTGGGCCGACCAGTGGTCTGCAGAGATCAAACCCAACATTTGGGGCACGGTACCACACGTCATCGAAATGCAAAGTGAAGGCGGCGCGGCGGGCGCATTGCACGGCGCGCTCCAAGCCGGTTCGCTGGGCGTCACCTTTACGGCCTCGCAGGGCCTCCTCCTGATGATCCCCAATATGTTCAAGATCGCCGGTGAGCTGACGCCTACGGTGTTGCACGTCTCAGCGCGAACCGTGGCCGCGCATGCGTTGTCAATCTTCGGCGACCACAGCGACGTGATGGCGACCCGCTCGACCGGTTTCGGCCTGCTCGCCTCGAACTCCGTACAGGAAGTGATGGATTTCGCCCTCATCTCCCAGGCCGCGGCGCTTCGTTCACGCGTGCCTTTCCTGCACTTCTTCGATGGATTCCGGACATCGCACGAAGTCGGCAAAGTGGAGGAGCTGACCGATGGGGATCTGCGCGCGCTAATCCCCGCCGAACTCGTGGAAGCGCACCGTAAACGCGCCCTTTCACCCGATCATCCCGTTTTGCGCGGCACGGCGCAGAACCCTGACGTTTTCTTCCAGGCGCGCGAGTCCGTGAATCCTTTTTACCTCGCCTGTCCGAAGATCGTTCAGAGCGTAATGGACGATTTCGCGAGTGTGGTGCGTCGCCAATACCGTCTTTTCGACTATGTGGGAGCGCCCGACGCTGAGCGCGTGATCGTTCTGATGGGCTCCGGCGCCGAAGCCGCCCAGGAAACCGCAGAGTACCTCATGGCGCGGGGCGAGAAGGTGGGGGTGCTCAAGGTGCATCTTTTCCGCCCATTTTCCGTCGAGCATTTTCTCGCCGCGCTCCCTTCAACCACCATGAGCGTGGCCGTTCTCGATCGCACCAAGGAAGCGGGCGCCGCGGGCGAGCCTCTCTACGTGGACGTAATCACCGCGCTCAGTGAAGGGATTGCCCTGGGCAAAGCGCCGTTTGGCGCGTTCCCGCGCGTCATCGGCGGGCGATACGGCCTGTCTTCCAAAGAATTTACGCCCGCCATGGTGAAGGCGGTGTTTGACGAAATGGTCAAGCCCGCGCCGCGCAATCATTTCACTGTGGGAATCGTGGACGATGTCACGCACACCAGCCTGGAAGCCGATCCGGCATTCTCCACGGAAGACCCCAAAACGGTGCGGGCGGTTTTCTACGGACTCGGCTCCGACGGCACGGTAGGCGCCAACAAAAACTCCATCAAAATTATCGGCGAGGACACGGAAAACTATGCGCAGGGATATTTTGTATACGATTCCAAAAAGTCCGGCTCCATCACCATTTCGCACCTCCGCTTCGGCCCCCGGCCCATTCACTCGACTTACCTGATTACACAGGCGAATTTCGTTGCCTGCCATCAATTCACATTCCTCGAGCGCTACGATGTGCTCAAGTCGGCCGAGCCCGGCGCGGTCTTTCTGCTCAACAGTCCTTTTGGCCCCGAGGAGGTGTGGGACAAAATGCCGCGAACGACGCAGCGGCAGATCATTGAGAAGAAGCTGCGCCTCTTCGTGATTGATGCCATCAGCGTGGCGCACGCCGCCGGCATGGGCGGGCGCATCAACACCGTAATGCAAACCTGCTTCTTCGCTATCAGCGGCGTGCTGCCGCGCGAGCAAGCCAT
This sequence comes from Terriglobia bacterium, assembly GCA_030049455.1. Taxonomy (GTDB): domain Bacteria; phylum Acidobacteriota; class Terriglobia; order UBA7540; family UBA7540; genus Bog-366. Next base: position 160 of record JASIKV010000328.1, on the reverse strand, counting down.
TGCCGCCATCAAGCACGCAATTGAGAAGACCTACGGACGCCGCGGCGAGGCTGTGGTGCAGAAGAATTTCGCGGCGGTCGATGCCGCGCTTGACCACCTCTATGAAGTCAAGATTCCAGACCAAGTCTCAGGCAGCTTCGATATGCGTCCGCCCGTCCCT
>JASIKV010000327.1 GCA_030049455.1 Terriglobia bacterium | reverse complement strand
GCGCGAACGCCGCATCCCTCCGCGCCACTTACTCTGAATTTAAGAGGTAAGGTTTGGTTTCAATATCCAAGATTCCCTTGCCGTTCACTGTGCAGATGACTTCATCCTGCCCTCAGGTTTGAGTTAATCTATGGACTCATCCCAACGAGGGGGGCGGAATGGCAACCGAATTGACAGGCAAGGTCGCGGTAGTGACGGGTGGATCGCGCGGCATCGGTTTTTGCGTGGCGCAGGCATTGCTGACGGAAGGCGCGAAGGTCTTCATCTGCGGGCGCGATCCCAAAATCCTGCAGGCGGCGCTGGAGAAGCTTCGCAGTGCGGCCCCCGCCAATGTGGACGGCTCGGCGGCGGATGTGCGCAGTTCCGAAGACTGCCGCAAGCTGATTCGGGCCGCTGCTGAGCGCTTCGGCGGGCTCGATATTCTTGTGAACAACGCAGGCGTGGGCATCTTCAAGCCGGTTGACCAGCTCAGCGTCGAAGATTGGGATACCACGATTCAGACCAATCTTTCCGGCGTCTTTTATTGCTGCCGCGAAGCCATTCCCCTGATGCGCAAGCGCGGCGGCGGATATATTTTCAACATCTCAAGCCTGGCGGGCATAAATCCTTTGCCTTCCGGTTCCGCCTACAACGCATCCAAGTTCGGCTTGAATGGTTTCAGCGAAGCCATGATGCAGGACGTTCGTTATGACGGCATCCGCGTAAGCTATCTGATGCCCGGCAGCGTCGATACGGATTTTGCCGCCGAGCCGGGGGCGAAACCTCGCCAGAGCTGGAAGCTGACCGGCGAAGATGTGGCCAAAGCGGTCGTGGATTTGTATAAATTCCCCAGCACGGCTCTGGCCAGCCGGATTGAAATGCGCCCCTCGCAGCCGCCACGGAAAAAATGACGCGGTTCAGAAATCTTCCGGGGATTTCGGAAGCTTTGTGGGCAACTGTGCGTATCGTGTACAATGAAACTTCGGGCGCAAATCAATTGACGGCATCCTGCGGTTGCCGGATCATCGCCAAAAGACCGCCTCACCCAGAATTGAATGTCAAACCTGCTTGACCAGCTCAATCCCCAGCAGCGCACGGCGGTGGAACAGACCGAGGGGCCTCTGCTCATTTTGGCGGGAGCGGGCAGCGGCAAGACCCGCGTCATCACTTACCGCATCGCCTACCTGATTGAGGACCGGGGAGTCCCTCCGGAAAGCATTCTTGCGGTCACCTTCACCAATAAAGCCGCTGAACAGATGAAGGAGCGAGTGGCAAGGCTCCTCGATGGCCGGGCGGAGCTGCGCGCCGGCGCTCCGCATGTTTCCACATTCCATTCCTTCTGCGTCAGCGTGCTGCGGCGACACATCGACCACTTGGGATACACCCGCGAATTTTCAATTTACGATGATGACGACCAGCAGCGGCTGATGAAGACCTGCATCTCGGAGCTTGGTCTGGAGGAGCAGGTCACTTCGCCGCGCAGCGTGCTGGGCCGCATCAGCTTCGCCAAGAACCACGGATTGACGCCCGAGATGCTGTACCAGCAGGCGAAGAGCGACCCGATGGAAAAAGTTGCGACGCTCTTTGACCGTTATGATGCCAGGTTGCGGCAGGCGAATGCCCTGGATTTTGACGACCTGCTTTTGAAGACGGTTGAACTTTTATACAGGTCCGCAGAAATCTGCGAGCGATATAACCGGCGATTCCAATACGTTTTGGTAGATGAATACCAGGATACCAATCGCCCGCAGTACCAACTGATCCGCCAGCTTACCTTGATGAATCAGAACCTCTGCGTTGTGGGGGATGAAGACCAATCGATCTACCGCTGGCGCGGCGCGGACATTCAGAACATTTTGAGCTTTGAAAAGGATTACCCCCGGGCACAGACTGTTCGCCTGGAGCAAAACTATCGATCCACACAGAGAATTCTCGACGTTGCCGGCGCCGTGGTCAGTCACAATCGCGAGCGCAAGGGCAAAACCTTGTGGACGGATCGCGCCGGGGGCGATGCCGTCAAAATCTGCGAAGCATGGAATAACGACGAGGAAGCAGCCTACGTTGCGGAGGAAATTTCCAGGTTCCTCCCGCAGAATACCGACAGCAGCGTGGCCGTGCTTTATCGCACCAACGCGCAATCGCGCACCCTGGAAGAATCGCTGTGGCGCAACGGAGTTGCCTACCGGCTGGTGGGCGGTTTCAGTTTTTATGCCCGCGCGGAAATCCGCGACGTCCTCGCGTACGCCCGCTTTGCCAGCAACCCGCGCGACGCCACGGCATTCCAGCGAATCATCAACACACCGGCGAGGGGAATTGGCGCTTCCACACTCGGCGCCATCGAGGCAAACGCCCGCGAGCAGAAAATCACCCTCTGGGAAGCATTGGAAGACGAAATCGCAGCGCGCAGGCTGCCCGCCCGGGCGCTGAATGCACTCGCGGCTTTCCGCAAACTTGGCAAAGACCTGATGGCAGATCACGCAAGCCTTCCGATGGGGAAATTCTTTAAGAGCATTCTCGACCGCACCGGCTACTTGGAAGTTTTGGCGCGCGAAAACCAGCCTGAATCGCAGGACCGGGTTGAAAACCTTCAGGAACTTGTGAACGCCGCGCTGGAGGCGGAGGAGAAGGGCACGACCCTCGCGGAATTCCTGGATCACGCCGCGCTCGCTTCCGACGCGGATGATTACGACGAACGGGCGCGGGTTACGCTCATGACGCTGCACAGCGCCAAGGGGCTGGAATTCAACGTGGTTTTCCTGGTGGGAATGGAAGAGGGGCTTTTTCCGCACCAGCTTTCTGTTGGGGACGACGCAGGTATTGAGGAGGAGCGGCGGCTCTGCTACGTGGGCATGACGCGCGCGCGCGACCGCTTGGTGCTTTCCTGGGCGCGGGAGAGGCGGAGGTACGGACGCGACTCCATGGAAACCAGCCGTCGGTCCCGCTTTCTGGACGAAGTGCCTCCCAACCTTTTGGAGCCCGTGGGCGCCACCGCGTCAAAGGCTCGCACAACTTGGGAAAATGCCGTAAACTCAATCGCCGGCGCAGAGCGCTTCCTGCGCGAGAGGGGAATCGACCGCCCGCTGCCCAAGGTCCGAAGCTCATCCTCGCGCTGGAAGCTGGGCAGCCGTGTGCGGCATGCGAAATACGGGATCGGGACGATATTGGATTGCGAGGGCGACGGCGAGGACAGCAAACTAACCATCAGTTTTCCGGGCTACGGAAGAAAGAAAATGGTGGAGCGCTTTGCCGGGCTGGAGAGAATTTAAATACACATCGACAGGAAATTAATGAACACAAAAAACATCAAAGATAAAGAAGAACGCAAGAAGCTGAAGCGCGCGGCGCGCAAGAAGCAACCACCCAAACCCAAGCGCACGGACCCGCGCGGTTCCCACAAACCCAAGGTCAAGAAGAAGGGGCCGGGCGCGCCTCCACGCAGGAAGTAATAAGACGGTGCCAAGCGGCAATTGGTGAGTGAAGGGAAATCATGTCACTGGGCCATGAATCCGTTTCGGTCATCATTCGGCACTCGATGTAAAGGAGCCCTTTGCCGAGCCAGCTTCTCCAGAGGAAGAGCATCGACAAGCTGATTGCCGACGCGGCGACGCCGGGGCACCAGCTTCGCAAGTCGCTCGGACCTTGGTCGCTGACGGCTCTGGGAATTGGCGCGATCATCGGCACGGGAATCTTCGTCCTTACCGGCACCGCGGCGGCTGGCGAAGTTCTGGAAGTCCACTCGCTGCTGAAAGCGCCGCTGCTGGAAGTAGTGTTGCACGGCGCGAAAGCGATCGGCACCGCCGGCCGGCCGGGTGCGGGGCCAGGCATTGCACTTTCGTTCCTGCTGGTGGCCATTGCCTGCGCTCTCGCCGGATTATGCTACGCCGAGCTGGCTTCCATGATTCCCATCGCCGGAAGCGCTTACACCTATTCCTACGCGACGCTCGGCGAAATCATTGCCTGGATCATCGGCTGGGACCTGATTTTGGAATACGCCGTCAGCAACATGGCCGTGGCGGTGGGATTCTCCGCGTACATCAACAGCCTTCTCGAGGGCTTCGGGCTCCATCTTCCCGCCTCCATCAGCCAGCCTGTGTTTAACGACTCACTGGAACGTACGGGCTCCTATTTCAACATCCCGGGATTCCTGATCGTCATGATTCTCACCGTTATCCTGGTGATTGGAATTCGTGAGAGCGCCGGCGCCAACAACCTGATGGTCGGGGTGAAGATCACTGCGATTTTGATCTTCATCATCGCCGCCTCGCGCTTCATTCAT
>JASIKV010000326.1 GCA_030049455.1 Terriglobia bacterium | reverse complement strand
TAATTCTGGAAGAAATCAGGATTCACCATTGAACCGGCGATTCCCATGGAGACCGCGCCCAGTGACAGGTAGGATTTTCCGCGCATCTCCGCCACCGCCAGGCCGGCTTTGGCAAATTGCAGGAGTTTATCCTGCACGTCGGGCGGAATTGAGGCGTCGGTCGAGTCCTGCACGTCCTGGCCGTAGATGCTGAAGGCGGGAAGGCCCTTCTGGTTGTGCCCGGCCAGCACTGCGGCCAGATAAACCGCGCCTGGGCGCTCCGTGCCGTTGAAGCCCCAAACGGCTTTGGGAATCTGCGGGTCCATGTCCATGGTTTCCGAGCCGTAGCACCAGCAGGGCGAAACCGTCAGCGACACGCCCACGCCCGCGCGCGCGAATTTCTCCGCGCAGTCGGCCGCCTCCGCCACGCCGCCGATGCAGGAGTCGGCGATCACGCATTCCACCGGCAAGCCGTTCGAATGCCGCAGGTTTTTCTTCAGGAAATCGGCGGCGGCTCTCGCCATGCCCATGGTCTGCTTTTCAAGCGACTCGCGCACGCCTTTGCGGCGGCCGTCAATGGCGGGGCGAATTCCGATCTTGGGCAACGCTCCCCGCAACCGCTTTTGCGGTTTGTTGATTTTGAACTCGGACGTTTTTGCCATAAGGGTCCCTCCCTCCAACGGGCGCATCATTGTAACGCAAAGGCGAAAGTGTGGGCGGGAGTTATCGACTACAAAGAGCGAAGCGCGGAAGAGATGGGCCGCATTGCCGCATGAATCGCCGGCAGCAATCCGCCCGCCACCCCCATGCCGAGCGCGAAGATGATTCCACCCGCCAGCAGGTTGGGCGTGATTCGAAAGGCAAAAGCCATGTGCGAGAAGGTCTGCCAATTCATCGTGCCGGTTGTGAACCCGTTCAAGGGCAGCACGGCCACGCAGCCGATCGCGCCTCCCACAAAGGAAATCAGCAGGGCTTCGATCAGAAACGAGAAGACCACGGCCAGCGCTCCAAAACCCAGGGCGCGCATGACGGCGATTTCCCGGCCGCGCTCGGAGACGGCGGAATACATGGTATTGAGCGCGCCGAAAATTGCCCCGATGCCCATCACGGCCGCGACCAGACCGCCCAGCACGGTGATGAGGCGCGTAAAGGTTTGCGACTGTTTGGCGTAGTACTCAACTTCGCGGGCCACGTCCACGTCAAGGCGCGGATCTTTGCTCACCGCGTCTTTAAGCGCCTGCAGGGCGTCCGGCGAAGTCAAATGGAGCGTGGCCGACTGGAAAATGTTCGTCGGGCGCTTGTACACATCGTCGAGCACGCGGCTGTCGCACCAGGCTTCGGAGTCGAAGGCGGAATCGCCGGCATCAAAGACTCCCACCACCGACCATTCACCGCCGCCGAATCGCACGCGATTCCCAAGGGTCAGGCCCGCGTAGGTGTTCGTGGCATTGCGTCCCACCACCAGTTCCGAAAGGCCGGGCTGGAACATCCGCCCCTCGATGATTTTCACGTTTTTCCGCACCGTCAGCACGTTGGCTGAAACGCCGCGCACTTGCACGTTGGCATCCGTGCCGGTCGAGCGCAGCGGGAAGGGGGCGACGACCACGACTTCCGAAGTCACCATGGGCTGCCCCTCCAGACGCGCCACGCCGGGCTCGTCCTGAAGAATCTTGACCGTGTCAAGCGTAATGCCGCTCATCATTTCGGAGGTGGCGCCGGCGCGCATCACAATGGCATTGTCATAGGAACCCGATGAAACCAGCGTGGCGCGAAACCCCCGGGCCAGTGCGAGCATGGCCACAAACACGCCCACGGTTCCGGCAATGCCCAGAACCGCGACGATGGCGGAAGTCCATCGCTCCTTCACGCTGCGGAAATTGTAGATGACCGGAATTGCCATTTTTAACTCCAGTGAATCGTGGGTGGAAGGGCGGGGCAGAAGCCCCGCCCTTCCACGGTCCCTCAAATTCTGCGTAACGCATCGACCACGCGCAGGCGCATGGCTCCGATGCCGGGCAGCAGGCCGCTGCACATCCCCACCAGCAGTGCGAAGCCCAAGGCCGTCGCCAGCATGGTTTTGGAGATGACCAGCGGAGGCAGCATGCCGCTCATGGACTGGCCGAGAATGGGAATGGCGAGCAGAGCCAGACCCAGGCCCACGAAGCCGCCCACCAGCGCAATCGCCAGAGCTTCCGCCAGGACAAAAAAGAGCACCGAGCCGTCCCTGAATCCGATCGCCTTCAGAATTGCCAATTCGCCCGTGCGTTCGCGAACCGAAATCGCCATGGTGTTGCCTGTTACCAGAAGCAGCGTGAAGAAAACCACGCTGCCGATGGAAAGAATCAGCAATTCGATGTTCCCAAACTGTTTCACCCAGTTTTCCGCGAAGGCGGATTCCGTGTCGGTCTTGGTCTCGTAGGGCGAGTTGGCAAAATCAGCGTCGATGGTCTTGGCCACGCGCAAAGCGTCATCCGGCGAATTCAGCCGCACGGTGTACCAGCCGGCCTGCCCCTTGAAGCTCTGCGGGACGCGCTCCTCAAAATAGTCCCACTGAAACCAGAACTGCGTCTCGTCATCCCCCGGGCGCGTGCCGTGGTAGATGCCGTCCAGATTGAATTCCCACGCGCCGCCTCCATAGGCCGTGGCCTTGAGGGGAATGCGATCGCCAATCTTCCAGCCGAAGCGTTTGGCGGTGCTGTCGCCGGCAATTGCGCCCTGGCGGTCCTTCAGGAAGTTGCCCCACTGATCGTCAGGGACCACCAGCTCGGAATAAACCTTGCGCTGGTTCTCCGGGTCGATGACGAATTGCGGGAAGAAGTTCTTCTCGTCCTGATAAACCGCGCCGAACCAATTGTCGTGAGTCACGCTTTGGACGCCGGGGATGTTCTGGATTTTGTCGCGATAAGAAAGCGGCAGGCTCTGAATGATCGAAACTCGATTGATGGTCACCAGGCGATTCGCGGAGGCAATCCCTCCGCCCCGGCTGAACGCGTCTCTGACCACCGCCAAAAAAGCGAACAGGAACAGAGCCACGGCAAACGAGCCCAGGGTGAGCAGCAACCGCACCTTCTTACGCGTCAAATTGGCCCAGATGAGCCTTGAGAATTTCATGCCGCACCTCCGGCTGCCGCCCCAGGAGAGGATTTTGCAGCTTCCACCAGAACGCCCTTTTCAAGGTGAAGCACGGTATGCGCGCGCGCCGCCACGACCGGGTCGTGCGTGACCATCAACACGGTCTTCTTGTGCTGCCTGACCAGTTCTTCGATGAGCGCCATGATTTCGTCCGCGCTCTTGCGGTCCAGGTCTCCCGTGGGCTCGTCGCACAACAGAAATGTGGGATCGGAAACGACCGCGCGCGCAATCGCCACGCGCTGTTCCTGTCCGCCGGAGAGCTGGCGGGGGAAATGGTCGGCCCGGCCCTGCAATCCCACGATGGCCAGCGCCGCTTCCACGTGCGCCTTTCGTTCCGAACGTGAGAGGCGCGTGAGCAGCAACGGCAATTCCACATTCTGCGAGGCGGTGAGCACCGGAACAAGGTTGTACATCTGAAAGACAAATCCCACGTGACGGGCGCGCCATTCCGTCAGCCGGCCGCTCGACATGTGGGTGATCTCATCGCCCGCCACGGAAATTGCGCCGGCAGTGGGAACGTCCAGCCCGCCCAGAAGATTCAGCAGCGTCGTCTTGCCCGAGCCGCTTGGACCCATGAACGCCACAAAATCGCCTTTATCCACGTCCAGGTTCAGGCCTTGCAAAACCTGAATGGGTTCGCCGCCGCGGCGATAGGTCTTGTTGAGCCCGCGGACCTGAATCAGGGCTTTGGAATTCCCGTCGGCATTGACACTGACCATGCAACCCTCCTAAGGGTGCGCTTCCACCTTCTGGCCGTCGTGCATATTCCCGGGGCCGTTCACCACCACTTCGTCGCCGGGATTCACGCCCGCGATCACTTCCACATCGCTCTCGATTCCGCCGCCCAGAGTGACGGCGCGGCGCTCAAGCTTCCCATCGCGCACGGCGAAGACGAAAGAGGTTCCGCCATCGGTGTGCACGGCGCTCTGGGGAATCAGGGCCTTCGCCGCCGGGGCTTTTTCCACGCCTTTGGACTTTGCCCGGGCAGGCTCGCTGCCCAGGAACGCAACCTTCACGCCCATGTCGGGCAGAATCTTCGGGTCGAGCCGGTCAAAGGAGATCCGCACCTTTACCGTGGCCTTCTGGCGGTCGGCGGTGGGGATGATGGTGCGAACGTGCGAGGGAATCTGCCAGTCGGGATAGGCGTCGAGCGTGGCCGTTACTTTCTGGCCCGGCTGCACGCGGGCGATGTAGGCCTCATTCACGTCCACTTCGATTTCGTTGGAGTTCATGTCCACGATCGTGGCGATGCCCGTGCGCGTGAATCCGCCGCCCGCGGAAAGCGGAGAAACCATTTCGCCCACCTGTGCGTCCTTGGAGACGATGATGCCCGTGAAGGGCGCGCGAATCTGGCAATTATCCACGTTCTGCTGCGCTTCCTGGATGCGCGTTGCCGAGGAAACAACCTGGTCCTTGGCGAGCGCGATTTTGGCGTTCAGGCTGTCTACGTTGGTCTTGGCAACGTCCAGCGCGTCCTGGCTTTGCACCTGCGCGTCGTGAAGCTCCTGCGTGCGGTGCAGGTTGATCTGCGCGTATTTCAACTGCACCTGGAAATCGGCGATGGCGGCCTGCGAGGCATTGCGGTCGGCCACGGCGGCATCCAGCGCGCGCTTCATGTCGGAATCGTCGAGCGTGGCCAGAAGCTGGCCTTCCTTAACGTTCATTCCCTCATCGAAGAACACGCCGGTAACGCGCCCGGTGATTTTGGCGGCAACCGTGGCGCGCACGCGCGGCGTCACGTAGCCGCTGGCGTTCAACAGCGTCTCCGCTTCGGGAGCGACGGGCGGGCGCGCCGCGGCGACCTCCACCATCGGGTCGCGCGTGCGCAGGGCAAACACTCCGCCTCCGATGATGACCAGCAATCCCAGTGAGGCAGAGAAAATCCGCCAGAACTTCCCGGCGCCACCGCCCGAGCGGCGGGCATCGTCAATCTTGAGCGAAGATAGGTTGGCGGCCGGCATGTTCTCTTAGTGCCCCAAAACGAAGATTGTGAGCGGGCCGCCGAATCCTGCGGCGGGACAGGTTTCCCAGTTGTGGGCGTCCTCAGAATGCTCGATTACTCTGTTCTATTTTGCCCCAAGATGTGCATTCCGGCCATGGGAAAATCGGGAGGTATGTGGCATGGGCTTCCAGCCCATGATCACGGCCAGGATGGCCGTGCCACGGTCACAATCCTTTTTCCGCCAGCTCGAACGCGCGCAGCACAGCGCGGGCCTTGTTCTGGCACTCTTCGTACTCGCGCTCGGGGACGGAGTCGGCCACGATTCCGGCGCCGGCTTGCAGGTATGCGGCTTTGTTCTTGATCAGCACGGTGCGGATGACGATGCAGGAGTTCAGGTTGCCGGAAAAATCGTGATAAAGCACGGAGCCGCCGTAGAGGCCGCGGCGCGTGGGCTCAAGCTCATCGATAATTTCCATGGCGCGGACTTTGGGCGCTCCGGTCAGCGTTCCGGCGGGGAAACAGGCGGCCAGCGCGGCGTAACTGTCCGCGTCCGGGCGCAGCCGGCCCGTGATTTGCGAAACCAGGTGCATCACGTGCGAGTAGCGCTCGACAAACATCACCTCGCGCGGCTTGACGCTGGAGAATTCCGAGACGCGCCCCACGTCATTGCGCCCGAGGTCCACCAGCATGATGTGCTCGGCCAGCTCCTTGGCGTCGGAGCGGAGTTCCTGCTCCAGTCGCTTGTCCTCTTCTTCGGTTTTGCCGCGTGGACGCGTGCCGGCGATGGGGCGGTATTCCACATCACTGCCCGCAACCTTCACCAACATCTCCGGCGACGAGCCCAGCACGGTGGATTCCCCCATGCGCAGGTAGTACATGTAGGGCGAGGGGTTGACGGCGCGCAGGGCGCGGTAAACGTCGAAGGCCGGAACGCGCACGGGAACTTTCATGCGCTGCGAGAGAACCACCTGGAAAATGTCGCCCGCGCGGATGTATTCCTTGGAACGTTCCACCATCGCCTCATAATCATCGCGCGTCATGTTGGCGCGCACGCGCAATTTTCCAGCGGGAAGAGGAACGTGCGCGACGTGCAGCGGCCGGCGAAGCTGCTCCTCAAGATCGTCCAGATGGCGGCACGCTGCGTTGTACTTGGCGCGCAGGCTTCCGCCGCCCTCCTCCGTCAGCACGTTTGAAATCAGCCAGAGGCGGTGCAGCACGTGGTCAAAGGCCAGCACGGTCGAAAAATACATGAACACCGCGTCGTCAAGGTCCACATCGGCGGGCACGCGCGGAGGCAGGCGCTCCAACATTCGGACGAATTCGTAAGAGAGATATCCCACGGCGCCGGCGGTAAAGGGCGGCAAGCCGGGAATTTCCACGGAATGGTAGCGCGCGCCCAAACTGCGAAGGAATTCAAAAATGTTGCCGGTCTCTTCCCGCGGCGGCGGATTCCGTTGCACGCGCCGCCGGTCCACTCTCTGCTCGGTCGAGCCCTCCCCGTGCTGCACCGTGATGCGGTCGCCCCGGCAGGAAACAATCTGGAAGGGATCGACGCCGAAGAACGTGTAACGCCCCACCCGCTCGCCGCCCTCCACGCTTTCCAGCAGGAAGCTGTAAGGATGCCGGTTCCCCTCCCGCCCATGCTGGGGCGAAAGTCGAAGGAATGCGGAAACCGGGCTCAGTAGATCAGCGACAATCGTGCGATACACCGGCACCACATTGCCGCGCCCCGCTAGCTTTTTGAACTCGGCAAAACTGGGAAGAGAGTCGGACATGAAATTAAGGGTAAAGGATAAAGCGGAAAGGGTAAAGGTTAAAGGGTAAGGGTTAACGCGGAAACTCGCTGCGCTCCAGGATGCGGCGTGCGGCGGCGGAAGGGCGGGGCTTCAGAGGCTGCGGAAAAACGCATAATTGGCATCGTAGCGGCGACTTTACTTCGCCATAACTCCAATCCTCGCAACACA
>JASIKV010000325.1 GCA_030049455.1 Terriglobia bacterium | reverse complement strand
CGAATGAAACGGGTGTCGGTCATGCCGCCTTCATTTTGCCGGTTCCGCGCAGATAGCGAACCAAGGAGAGTTTCACCGCGTGGTGCGAGTGGTGGGAGCAGGCCCTTGCCAACCACGAGACGACTTTCTAACCCTTTGAAAATCTAGCAAAAGGGAGCTATCCTGTCAAACCGGGAGTCGACGGAGATTCCGCCGGGGGCGCTGAAGTCCTCATACGAAAAAATGCCTGACCTAGACAAGCTCTACGAAAAAGCAGACAAGTATCTCCAGAAGCAAAAGTTCGAGGCCGCACTCGAGACCTATCAGGAAATCCTTCGCCTGGACCCCAATGATGAAGAAGCCCTGATCAATTTGGGGGACCTGAGCGCCAAGATCAACCGCATGCAGGACGCCTTGCGCTACGAAGCGCTGTTGGCGGATTTCTACGTCAAACGGTCCGACAATCCCAAAGCGATTGCCACTTACCGGAAAGTTCTGAAGCTCGCCCCACAGGACGTCGTCACTCTGATGAAGCTTGGGACTTTGCTCGAAAAGAGCCAGAAGACCGCCGAGGCCCTCGATGCCTACCGCGAAGCGCTGGGAATCTTCCGCAAAGGCGCCGTGGTGACGCAGATGCTCGAATGCCTCAGCCGCATCGTAAGGCTTGACCCCAACAATTTGCAGGAGCACTTGGAACTGGCGGAGCTGGCCGGACGCGCGCGGCAGGTAAAAGTGGCGATGCCGACGCTTCGCCGCGCTGCATTTCTTGCGCGCAAGGCCGGCGACGAAAGCCTTTGGGAAAAACTGGTTGACCAGGCGCACGCACTCGATCCTGCGGATGAATCCGCCTCCATCGCCTCGGCCGAACTCAACCTGCGGCGCGCCAACTATGCGGAGACCGCAAAGCTGGTTGAACCCATCCTGGTCAAGCGGCCGGATGACCTGGAGGTGGTCGAGCTCGCCTGCCGTGGTTTTCTGGGAGTCGGCGACTTCGCGCGCGCCCAGCCTCTCTGCTGGAAGCTCTACCGTGCCAAACCCGAGCGGCTCGATCTGGTCATGAAGGTCATGGAGGGCCTGATCTCCAGCGGCGCCGTGCAGCAGGTGCTGCGCCTGTCCAATGAGCTGAAGGACATGCTTTCGCGCCAGGGCAAGCGGGCGGAATTCGTCAAGCTGATGGAAAAGGTCTATGAGACTGATGAGTCCAACCTGGAAGTGCTGGACACGCTCAGCAACCTTTACAACGAGACCAACAATGAGGATGGTTTGCGCCGTTCTCTCTCGCGGCTGTTCAACCTCTACCTGGCCAGCGAAAATTACCGGAAAGCCGGCGACGTGCTGGAACGAATCATCGACGTTGACCCTTACGGTGAAGGCCACTACGACCGTCTGGTGAATCTGGAAGGGCACATCGACTCATCCTGGTACAAGAACATTCAGGCGCGCCTGCAGCCGCCCACCTCCGGCCGCATTGCGCCGACGCCGGGACCGGCAAAGTCGGTGGTGGTTGAAAAAGCCGAGCCCCTCGACGATCTTCTGGTCGAAGGGGAGATGTACCATCAATATCAGCTTGGCACCAAGCTGCATGAGGCGCTGGAAAAGATCGACCGGCTTTACCCCGGCTCCCAGGAGAAGAACCAGCGAGTTCGCGAACTGTTTGAAGCGGCGGGATACACACCCAAATTCGCGGCGCCCGCGCCCACTGCTTCCGGTGTGCGGACGGACACAACTTCTCCCGGCGGCATCCCGCTGCAATCGCTCGAGGATTTGCGCAAGATTCCGCACATCATCGCCAGCATCAATCGCGAAGCCACTCCGCAGGGCGTGCTGCAGGTTGCGGTGAACGAAGTGGGGCGCGCCATGAACGCCGGGCGCTGCTGGGGAGCGATCGGGACGGCGGACCAGTTGCCCACGCTGACGGCGGAGTATTGTTCCCCGCAGGCCTCGCCTTCCGATTCGAGCGCGGTGATGAAGATCTACGCGTTTTTCATGGGACAGGCCACTTCCAGTCCCGACGGGTGGTCGCTGGACGACGTCTCCCAGGCGGCCGTGCTCGCCCCGATCAGCGCGGAGGTCCAGAAGCTGGGAATTCGCTCCATGCAGGCTCTGCCCTTGCTCGACAAGGACGCCGGAGTGGGCTTGATTCTTCTCGAGCAATGCGACACGCCCCGCGCCTGGTCGCAGAGTGAGAACGTGCTGCTGAAATCCATCGGCGCGCAAGTGGTGATTGCCAATAACAACACGAAACTGCGCCGCCTGGTGCGCTCGATCGCGGGCACGGATCCGGAAACGGGGCTGCTGCCGCGCAGCGCTTACCTGGAATGCCTGCTCTCGGAAGCCCGGCGCTCCAAGGATCAGTCCCAGCCGCTCTCGGTTTGCCTGATGGAGCCGGAAAATCCCCACTCACTGCTGAAATCCCTGGGCGACGCCGGCGTGCAGAAGTTCGTGCAGCAGGTCGGCAAGGCCCTGACGCCCACCCTGCGGCAGAACGACATCTCCATTCGCTACAGCCCTCTTTCGGTCATCGTGGTGTTCCCGGATACGGCCCTGCCGCAGGCAGGATTGGCCGTGGAGAAGGTGCGGCGCGCGCTCGCGCAAATCCGCGTGAACGGCTCGGATGCGGCGGGCTTCTGCGCGGCGGTGTGCGATGTGCCGCTGGGCCAGAACTTTGACGCGGTGGACGGCGTGACCGAAGTGATCAACCGGCTGGAGGTTTCGCTCGACCGCGCGCACAAAGAGGGAAGCAAGCGCCTGCTGATTTCCAAGTTTGCGGGTTGATTTC
>JASIKV010000324.1 GCA_030049455.1 Terriglobia bacterium | reverse complement strand
AGCGATGCAAGGCTTTTTTCATCCAGGCCGAGCTGCGAGAGCACCCCGGGCACGTCCAGCCCCAGCGCCTGAAGCTGTTGGAGCAGGCCGAACACGAGCGCCGGGCCGGATTGCGCAATGCGCCCGATTCCTCCCGTGCCGTTGGTGGCGTGGCCGTTGCCTTGTTCAATGACCACAACTTTATCAATATTGCCCAGCGGGGCGGCAACTGCTCCGAAAATACCCGCCGAAGCTTGCAGGACGCCGGGCAGTTTCTCGAGCAGAGTTTGCAGCTTGGCCGCGTCGTTGAATTCGCGCCACGCCTCCGCCTTTTTGAGAATGGCCTGCGCTTCCGCCACGCCCTGCGCCTCAATCGCCTTCGCTTGGGCCACGCCGATGGCTTCGATTTTCGACGCCTCGGCACGGCCTTCGGCCTCCACGGCTGCCGCGCGGCCCAGACCCTCCTGCTTCAGTTTTTCCTGGTTCGCTTCCGCAAGGGCGATTTGCGCGGACTTTTCGCCTTCCGCCTCAAGAATCGCCGCCTGCTTCTTGGCCTCGGCGCGCACGATGGCCGCCTGGCGCTCGGCTTCGGCCGCCTTGATGACCGTGGCCTCCAGCTCCTTCTGCTTGCGCAGCACTTCCTGTTCCTGCACGGAGATCTGTTCCTGCGTGCGGGTTCTTTCGACGCGGACCTCCTCCGCCACCACCGCCTGCTTGGCCTTGGCTTCCGCCAGCGGACCGGCCTGCGCGGCGCGGGCCTTCTCCATTTCGATTTCCGCCTGGAACTGCGCCTGCTTGACCTGGAAGTCGCGCTGCGCGGCGCTGATGTTGGCGTCGGAGTCAAATTTCGCCCTTTCGCCTTCCTGCATGGCCAGTGCGGATTTGATCTTGGAATCGCGCGTCGCCTCCGCCTCGCCAATCGTTCCGTCGCGCTTCACTTCCGCCGTGCGCTTTTTGCCCAGCGCGTCGAGGTAGCCTTCCTCATCGCTGATGTCCTGAATGGTGAGCACGTCCACGCCGATGCCCATTCGTTCAAGGTCGAGCGTGGCTTCCGAAGTCAGCTTCTGCGCGAAGCTCGACCGGTCGCTGTTCACTTCCTCCACGGTCAATGTGCCCAGAATCGAGCGCAGGTGGCCCTCCAGCGTCTGGAAGATGACTTTTTGAATCGTATCCGGAGTCATGCCCAGGAAGCGCTCGGCCGCCGCGGAGAGCGACATGTCATCACCCTTGATTTTCACGTTGGCGACGGCTTTGACCGAAATTGGCACGCCCTTGAGCGTGTAGGCGCGCTTGATTTCAAGAGGAATGGTGAAGACGTTGAGCGAGAGATAATCGACCTGTTCGAGCAATGGCCAGCGAAAGGCCGCGCCGCCGCGCACCATGCGATAGCCCACCACGCGCCCGTCGGCCAGCTTGCGCTGGCGGCCACTGAAGATGGCCACGGCGTTAGGCGGCACCTTGACGTAGTTCTTGGCAAAGCGCGAGATCGCCACAAGCAGGGCGAGAGCGGCAAGCGCCGCAACCAGAATGACAGCGGGTGAAGGCATGATTGACCTCCCTGCAGGCAAAAGCGAAATTCAAAACTGGAAATTCGAGACTCGAAGCTGAATCCTTAGGCCGCGCCGCGATTTTCGAATTGCGAGTTTCGAGCTCCCCTACTCCGTTCGGTCCACGACTGCAACCTCGCCGACCAGGGAACTGATTTTCACCAAAGTGTTGACCGGAATCTCCTCACCCTTCGCCGCGCGCGCGACTTTCTCCACCACGGTGTCGCCCAGCGTGCAGCGCACCTGGCCCATTCCGCCTTTGGGAATGGCCACGCTTACCTGCGCGGTGTTTCCCACCAGATCGCTGGTGCGAATATGGCTGGATGCCTGCTGCCCGTACAGAAAACTGGCGAAAGCGTAGATGATTCCTCCGAAAAGCACGCCGCCGCCAAAACCCATCGCCGTGCTCACGCCCACTCCGTAGCCAAGGTGGATGCCGATCGCGCCGAAGCTTCCAAATGCGGTTACAAAGACGCTCATGATGCGGCTGCTGAAAACGCTGGGGCCGGCGGCATGGCCGTCGGTGCTATGGTCCACGTCGCCATGGTCAAACAGGTCGCCAAATATGGAGCTTCCCGCCAGGAAGACAAATCCGAAGACCGCAATGGCGAGAAATGTAACGAACGCCGATACGCCTTCCAGCAGAATCATTTCCATCGCCTGTGCACCTTGAAAATACATCTCGCCTCGCGCGGGACGGCAGGCTTGAGACAAATTCTCTCGTCGTGACCGGTACTCTAAGGCTGGCGCACCTTGAAGTCAAGGTGCGGAGGCGGACGGAGTGCATTTTGTCCGGAAATTCAAGGGACGGGATACATGATCCAGCCGAGCACCAACGCCACACCCACGAAAGCAGCAAAAACCCATGCGCCGTAAATGATCCTTTCGCGCGGGGTGTTTTTGGCGAGAACTCCGAACACTACGGAGACCAGGAAGGAGAACAGAAGCATCGCGGGAAAATGTGCAACCACCATTTTTTTAGGCCAGCGGGTCGTCGTAACCCGAAAGTTGACTCCTGAGCTCGCCTTTCACCTTCGGCTTTTAAACCTCTCCTGCCGGCTCCCTTACGGTTTTCTGCCGACGGCGATATCGTAGGTGTCGAGCACGGCCAGGGCATTCAGCATTCCCGCGGCAATCAGGTAGGCTGAGCCGTAGTCGGCGCTCACAAACAGCGGATTGCCTCCCGCGTAGCCGAAGAATCGCGCCGCAGGCATGGCGAGACCCACGCACATCTCGCCGAAATAACCGAGCGTCTGGAGGTAAGACTCCGTTCCGGTGCTGAAAAACTCACCCTGCATGGCAATCCCCATCAGGAACATGATCACAATCGCGGAAAAGAGAATCAGGGCGCGCCATTTCTTCCCCAGCAACAGATGGCCCAGCCCCGGAACCATCCAAGCCGCCGCGCACAGCCAGATGAGTCTGCCCGGCTTCGGTTGGGCTCGTTCGGAAATTGCCTCTTGCGCGACTTTGTTAGCCATTAAGAATGGAATTCAGGGTTAAGGACCATCCGGAACAAAATCCGGAGCCCGCAGTTTTGAATCCTTGCTGCCCAATCAACCTAACACACCTGATTAAGGCACGGCAAGGATGGGCACGATCTCCTGCTGAATCTCACCCGTCACACGCGCGCCGCGCTCAGCCGTGAACACGTTCACTTCGCTGCGCACGCCGAAATCGTGCAGATAGATTCCGGGCTCGATGGAAAAGCAGGTGCGGGGGATAATCCGGCGCTCGTCGTGAGTTTCAAAGTTGTCCATGTTGGCCCCGTTGCCGTGAACGTCCTCGCCGATCGAATGGCCGGTGCGGTGCACAAAAAACGTTCCGTAACCGTGGGCGTCAATCACGATGCGCGCGGCGTCGTCAACTTCATAGCCGTGGAGCGGGCGGCCGGCTTCCAGTGATTTCTGCACCAGATTGATGGCGGCGTCGCGCGCGTCCCGGACGGCGTTGAACACCTTGGAATACTGCTCGGGAACCTTGTCGCCGACGTATCCCGTCCAGGTGATGTCGAAATACACCGCGCCGGGTTTGTTTTGTTTGCCCCAAACGTCAAGCAGCACGAAGTCGCTTGCGCGGATGGGCGCGGACGCATCCCGGGCCGGCGAATAATGCGGATTGGCGGAGTTGGCGTTCACGGCTACGCAGGGCGGCTCGTCGGCAATCACTCCATTGCTCTCCATCAGCCCGGTCATTTCCTGCTGGACGTCGTACTCGCTGATCTGCTTTCCGGCGCGCACGGCATCCCGGATGGTTGCGAACGCCTTCCGCACCGATTCATGCACCCACTTTCCCGCCGCCAGGTGGGATTGCCACTGCTCGTCAGTCCATGCGGCTTCGAACTGCTGTACCAGATCGGCGGAGGATATCACGTCCACCAGGCAGGTTCGTACCAGCTCGATGGTGCCCGCATCCACCAGCCCAACGTAGGGAATATTGTTCAGCAGCGAGTACTGCATGGCAACGCGCTTCTTGTCCTTCAGCAGCCGGCTCAGCCCCTCGCGCTGCTCGCGCCAGGAGGAATATCGCTCTTCGCTTCCCGGCAATCCGTCCAGATTATGCGCTTCGATGCGATGCACCAGCTTCGCCGGCTCGCCCTCGGCAGGAATCAGGTAATACCAGCGGCGTGTGCACATCACGGGGTTGATGCCGAGAATGCGATAGGCGATGGGATCGCGCCGGTGATGGTCGTAGAAGAGCCACGCATCAAGCTTGGCTTCACGCAAGGCGGATTGAATGGCCTCGAGGTTCATAAGGTTCTCCCATGGAACGTAGGGGCAGGCCTCGTGCCTGCCCTCTGCCCGCGCAGTGCGGGCCTTTTGGCGCAGAGGTTCCAGGGCGCCCACAAGAGGCGCTCCTACGACGCGCCATCTCGCGCCTGCCCGGGTTTGAAAGCGTAATTGTAAACCACCATCAGCACCGCACCAACCAATCCCACCGCCGTAATCACCCACCACATTTGCTGCGGCTGATGGCGAACGTCTCCGAACTTGTGAAGCAGATATCCACCCAGCGGCCCGGCAATCAAGTATCCGATCGCAATCGGGATGAAGGCATAACCCATATAAAGCCCCTGCTGCCCGGCGGGGGCCAGTCGCGAAATGTATTCATAATAGCGGGCCGATTGGGTGATTTCGCCGAGCGCCACCACCACAAACGCCGCGATCATGCCCAGCGTTGATGGCTCAATCGCCAGAATCACCCATGCAAGACTGGTTACCAGCAGGCCCAGCGTCATGGCCGGAAAAGTGGGGATTTTGCGCGTCAGGTAACTGATCAAAATCTGGAAAAAGATCACGGTCAGTGCATCGATGGAGAGCAGCAGGTCGGCATTGGCGTTGGGATCGACATAGCCG
The DNA here is from genome assembly GCA_030049455.1 of Terriglobia bacterium. Classification (GTDB taxonomy): domain Bacteria; phylum Acidobacteriota; class Terriglobia; order UBA7540; family UBA7540; genus Bog-366. The sequence continues at coordinate 1,187 of JASIKV010000324.1, read as the reverse complement.
CGCAGGAAAATGGGCGCGGAGACGTACTCCTGCCAAAAAACGATGTAAAAACTCGAAAAGATCAGAAGAAAAAGAACGAACCGGAAGTTGGCCAGCACGATCAACATGTTTTTAATCGCCACTGCGACGCTCCCGACCTTCTGCTCGCCGGAGTTTGCCGGGTCATGGAAAAAAATCAGCGTCACCAGGAACATCATGAAGACGCTGAGGGCCGAAACGCGAAAAACATTTTCGATTCCCCAGCCGAGGCGCCTGCGCACCAGCCAGGCCACGATCGGGCCGAGCGTGCCACCAATATTGACGATGGTGTAGTAGATGGAGTAACCGATGGAACGCACATTTTCGGTGGAAGCCCGCGCCGTCGTCCCCGCCACGCAGGGCTTGACCACCGCCGGACCCAGCGCCGGAATCATCAGAATGGCCAGCACCAGCCATTTATCCCCAAGCGCCGTCCTCGCGCCCTGCATCCAGGTTGCAGAAAGCGAGCCCAGCAGAAAATAACCGACGGTCATAACCAGATAGGCGAACATCAAGGCGCGGCGGAATCCAAAGCGGTCCGCCAGCGTTCCTCCCAGCACCGGCAAAAACCAGACGACGAAGCCGAAGATGCCCATCATCCAGCCGGCCACTTCCTTGGTGAAGTGCAGTTGCTCGGTCAAGTAGATGGCCAGAACGGCGGTGGCGCCGTAGTAGGCGAGCCGCTCAAAAAGTTCGGTGATGTTCGCCACCCAGAATGCGCGCTCAAATCCCGCGCGAATTTCCCCCAGGCGTCCGGTGAAGCTCAAGATGGGTTCTCCTTGCTCGATTTTGCCGCCAGAGCTTTGATTTTTGCGAGGCTGTCTTCCCCGGACCGGCCGGTGATGCGCAGCAATTTGCGCCGCGACTTTTCACCGGACAAAATGACCACGCATGCCTGGGGGATTCGCAAAGCGCGCGCAAAAAACTGTATACAAGCGTCGTTGGCCCGGCCTTCCGTGGCGGGCGCGTGCAGGTCCAGCCGGAATTCGCCCGAGGAATCGACGGCCAGCCGCTCGTGCGCAGCGCGCGGCTTGACGCGCAACCAGAAACTGACAATTTCGAGATTGACTTTGAACTCCGCCATACCGAAAAGAATGAACCTTGAGAATCGAACCCCGCGGCCCGGCAAATCTCAAGATAAGCAATCAAACTTGTGGTGAGCGGCTCCC
>JASIKV010000323.1 GCA_030049455.1 Terriglobia bacterium | reverse complement strand
TTGTGCTGGCGGGGTTGGGGGCGGGATTCGGCCTTTTGCTGGCATACGGCACTGCCCGCTTGTTTGTGGCCTTGAGCCCCGAAGGCGTCCCCCGCCTTGGCGAGGTCAACATGGATGGCGGCGTGCTGGGATTTACGCTGGCCGTGGGCGTACTCAGCAGTCTTTGCTTTGGCCTTGCGCCCGCCTGGCAGGCTTTCAAACTGGACCTGAACGATACCCTTAAGCAAGGCGGCATGCGGGGAGTCGCGTCAAGCTACGGGCGGCTTCGCAGCTTGCTGGTGGTGGCGGAGCTCGGGCTTGCCCTGATGCTGTTGATTGGCGCTACTCTGATGCTGAGCAGTTTCCTGCGCCTGAATCGGGTGAACGCCGGATTCGATCCGCAAAGATTGCTGACGGCCGAGATCTCGATGCCCGACTTCCGCTATTCGACGGGCGCCCAGGCCGGCAATTTTTATCATGAACTTCTGAATCGCGTCGGCGCCCTCCCGGGAGTGGAGTCGGCGGCCGTGGCATCCGGCCTTCCACCCAATCTCATGCAAATCCAGGACACCTTTACGATTCAGGAGCGGCCGACTCCGACCGGCGAGGACGACCCCATCGCCGATTTTCTTTTCATCAGCCCGGATTACTTTCGCAGCCTGGGAGTTCCCGTCCTGCGCGGACGAACTTTCTCCGACGCGGATCGGGATGGCGCGCCTCTGACGGTGATCATCAACCAGACTCTGGCCCGCCGATTCTTCCCGGGGGAAGATCCGGTGGGAAAACTCCTGCGGCAGAACCGCAGTAACCCCTGGATGCAAATTGTCGGGGTGGTGGGTGACGTTCGATACGCCGGGCTCGACGCCATTCCCGATCCGTCGCTCTATGTGCCCTACCAACAGCATGCCTGGGCGGGGGCTTATCTGGTGGTGCGCGCCCGCCAGGGTGCGCTGGCCCTTGTACCCAGCGTGCGCAACGCCGTGTGGTCCGTCGATAAGGACCTTCCCGTAACCGACGTCATGACCGCTGAACAACGCATGGATCAGTCCCTTTCCACACCGCGCTTTCGGACGCTGTTGGTGAGCGTCTTTGCCTTACTGGCGCTCTTGCTTGCGGCGATTGGAACCTACGGCGTGGTCGGCTATTCCACCGCGCAGCGCACTCGCGAAATGGGAATTCGCGTGGCGCTGGGAGCCGGCAAGATGGAGATTTTCCGGTTGGTGGTAGGTCAGGCCTTGGCGCTGTCTCTCGCCGGGACTGCGGTGGGACTGGCCGGAGCTCTTGCTCTCACCCGCTTTATGAAGAACCTGCTGTTTGGCGTCAAGCCCGTTGATCCCATGATCTTCGGCGCCGTGTCGGTTTTTCTCTTGATATTGGCGCTCGTAGCGAGCCTGATTCCCGCCCGCCGAGCCACAAAGGTCGATCCGCTGGTGGCACTGAGGTATGAATAGGGGCGCGTCATACGCGACGCTCGCAGAGCGCCGCTACAGCCTTGGACATCGGACGTGATTTCGGGGACAATAATGGCCCGGGGATGGCGTCATGAGAACCGCTCTTTCGGTCCTTGTCCTGACTTTGTCCCTGAGCGCTGCCGCTTCATGCGCCCAGAAGCCCTTCATTGATTGGGCGAACCTCCACAACCCCATCCTCTCTTATCCCAACTGGTCGATTAAAGACACCGCCATGACCTACCGCGATGGCGTGTTCTACGTTTTCTTCTCGGCGTTCTACGATGACCATGGCCGGGTGCGCAGCCACGTGGTGGAAGTCACCACGCGCGATTTCAAGACATTTTCGGATCCCGTTTTTGATTTTGACGGAGAGGACGACGGCTGGATCGGCATGTGCTCACCCGACGTGCAGAAACTCGGGAACTTTTACGAGCTCTCCTTCAACTCCTGGGGCGACGACCCGCAAAAGCCCGACCAGCTTTTCTACATGACCTCGAAGGATCTGATTCACTGGTCGGCGCGCAAGCCGCTGGGCGAAAATCTGACGGCCGGGCGCGGCGTGATTGACGCTTCGGTGACGCGCGCGGGCGAGGGCTTTTACCTGATGTGGAAAGACGGCCGGACGCCGATGAAGATGGGGCCCCGCCTGGCGGAAGCAAAGTCGCTGGCTGGTCCGTGGCATTACGTCGGGTCGGGAATTGTCTCGCTCAAGATGCCGAATGGCGAAGAGAACGGACTGATCCACGAGAACTTTGAATTTCTCTGGATTGACGGAAAGCTGAATGTGCTGAGCGTCGATTACTCCCCCGGCCGCTTCGAGTGTCTCTACACGCTGCTCGACCCGGCGAAGCCGCTCGAATGGGGGAACGGACTCAAGCTCGACATTCCCGCGGAAAGCTTCAATCAGATGGTTCCGGTCGATGCCGGGGTAATCTTCGACGCCCGCGCACACGACGGCTACTATTATTTGCTTTATGCCGGACGCAACGACGTAACCACCTACTTGCATCGAGGCTGGAACCGCTTGGCGCTGGCCCGGTCAAAGGATTTGGTCCACTGGGCTGCTGCCGGGAGCGCGGATTGAGCTTTGATGTCCGATACCATGCCCAATCCTTGCGAGCTAAGTTGTCGTGTGCTAGGTTAAAGCTATGACGAGGTTGCTCGAGGACGCCATCCGCAAAGCCGGCAAGCTCTCAGAAGACGAGCAAAACGCTCTCGCCTCTCAGATTATTGACACGATTGAGGATGAGGAGGCGTGGGGGGAATTACTGCGCGGAAACTCCGTTAAGCTGCGCAAGCTCGCCGCAGAGGCTCTAGACGAGCACCGACGCGGTGAGACGCGACCTTTGGATGAAATCCTTTGATTGAGTCGCGCACCACGCGCGAATTTAGGGATGCGCTCGCGGCGCTTCCAGTCAATGTCAGACAGACTGCACGGCGTGCCTACAGGTTGTTCAAAGCCAATCCGCACCATCCCAGTTTGAGGTTTAAGAAGGTTGAAGAAGAGGGCAACATCTATTCTGTACGCGTCGGGCTGGGGTATCGCGCCTTGGGAGTTTTGGACGGGCCGACCGTTGTTTGGTTTTGGATCGGCTCCCATGCCGAATGCGATCGGTTGTTGAGTTGACCAATTTCCCTGGGCAAAATTCAGAACCACAACCCGCGGCTATGCTTGCTTCCGCGGCGGCGCGGAGTGAATGGGTTCGCCGATCAGCGCGTGAGCGGCTTCCATCCAGGCTTCAGCGATTGTCGGGTGTGCGTGGATCGTGTGGGCGATTTCTGCGGCGGTCAATTCCGCGCGAATGGCGACACCGGCTTCCGCGATGATGTCCGTGGCGTGGGGACCGATGGCGTGCGCTCCCAGAAGTTGATCGGTTTCCGCGTCCGCAACCCACTTCACAAAGCCGTGCGGCTCGCCGATAGCCAGCGCCTTCCCGAGCGCCCCGAAGAGGTATTTTCCGGTCTTGATTTTCCGGCCCTGCTGCTGGGCCTCTTGCTCACTCAGACCCACCGCTCCGATCTCGGGCGTGGTGAAGATGCAGTTGGGCACCACGGTTTCGTTCTTGTGTAGATAACTGCCGCAGGCGTTTTCCGCCGCGACCAGTCCCTGCGAAGTGGCAAGATGGGCAAGCAGCGGGCCTCCGGTGATGTCGCCCACGGCGTAAATGGTGGCGACGCGCGTGCGGCCGTAGGCGTCAACGTCCAGAAATCCGCGCGCGTTCGGGGCAAGCCCGGCGTTTTCCAGCTTCAGCGCGTCAAGCACCGGCTTGCGGCCCAGGGCGACAAGCAATAAATCCGCTTCCAGAGTTTCCTGTCCCGCGCGCCCGCGCACGCCGCGCTCGTCCGCAGCAATTGCTTCCAGCGTCACGCCGGTCAGGATTC
>JASIKV010000322.1 GCA_030049455.1 Terriglobia bacterium | reverse complement strand
TTTTGCAGCACATCGAGGCCCGCGCCGGACAGCCGGCCGGAAGCGAGCGCGGTCGCGAGCGCATCTTCATCCACCACCGGACCGCGCGCCGTGTTGATGAGGATCGCTCCGGGCTTCACCAGCGCCAGCGTGTGCGAGTTGATCAGCCCGCGCGTCTCCGCCGTGACCGGCACGTTCAGCGAAATGATGTCCGCCTGGGGCAGCAGTTCATGCAGGCTCATCAAGGTGACGCCCAGGGCGCGCGCCGCATCCTCACTCAGGTACGGATCAAAGCCGATCACGTTCAGACCCAGGCCCTGAGCCTTGCGTGCCAGCGTCTTTCCGTTTTTCCCCAGGCCGATGATCCCAAGCGTCTGGCCGCTCAGCCGCTTCATCGGGCGCATCAGCGCGTCCATGCCCGGAACCCACTGTCCCGCGCGCGATTTGCGGTCGGCCAGCGCGATTTTGCGCGTCACAGCGAAAATCAGCGCCAGCGTGTGCTCCGCAACTTCCTCCGAGCAGAAATCCGGAACGTTGGCGATGACGATGCCAAACTCCGTGGCCGCGCCGATATCCAGATTGTCCACGCCGATGCCCAGCCGTACGACGCCCTTCATGCGCGGCACGGCGGCAAAGAACTCCCGTGAGAGCTGCGTCGAGCCCATCACGATTACTTCCGCATCCTGCGCCATACGGATGCGCTCGGTTTCGCTCTCCGCCCGGCCGTAGCGGACTTCGCCGCCGTTTTGGCGAATTACTTCTTCGTCCAGACCGGGAACCGGCCCCTCGATTCGTTCGGTAAAAACCACCAGGTGCTCAGCCATCGTTTTCTTTAATCGTTGAGTAATTCCGCTACACTGCCCATCGGCATATAGAGTCGATTTGGAACCTTGGGTAATTCCAGGAATCCGTACCTTTTGTAGAAAATCTTCGCCCTATCATCCTTCGCATCTACCACAACTCCCGCTGATCCCAATTGCCGACTTCCCTGATTGCTCCGTGACAGAGCGTCCATCAACAGAATCTCTCCCAGGCCTCGGCCGCGAAAGCGAACGTCCACCGCCAAGCGCCCCAGGAGCGTCACCGGTACATCGAGGTATTTCGGGAGTCTTTTAGCAACTTCCTCTGGCATCACGTCCAGCTCAATAGCGAATTGCGACAGCGTGTAGAATCCCGCAATTGTTCGCCCGTCGGGCGTCATAACGAAGGCTACAGCCACGCGTTTATTGACGTCCTGGCCTGCCTGCCGTTGAAGATAAACGTCGAGCGCCTTGACACCACACGCGAAGGCCGGCCGATCGTGATGTTTCGCGAGCGGCTCAATGATAAATCTTAAATCGTCTTCGGGTTGTTCCAATCAGCGCCCCAGAAAAGCTTTGTACCTCATTGCGGCAAGCCGGGCGGCTTTGGTTGGTCGAGGCGGATTCAGGAAGGCTTTCACAAATGCTTCGCGCGCCTCGCCTCGCAAGCTCAAAACCTCGGAGTCCTTGATGGTTTCTTGAGCCACGCGCTGGGTGCTGGCAACGACAAAGTCCGTGAGTGAGGTTCCGCGCAGATTTGCCGCGCGCAGAAACAACCGCTTCTGCTCGCGAGTAATCCTGGCTTCAAGGCGCTCGCGTTTTGTTACAGATTTGACGATTCTCAGCGCTGTCGGCATTTCTATTCTCCACCCCTGCCCCATTGTACGGCAAATTGCCGGAAGCTGCAAGATGTGCAGACTCAATTCTAGGTCCAATAACTCCGGTCGAGCGAACGATATTGAATCGCTTCGGACAAGTGTTCATTGCTGACGTTTTCGGATCCGCCCAGGTCGGCGATGGTGCGCGCGACTTTCAGAATGCGGTCGTGGGCGCGGGCGGAAAGCCCCAGGCGGTTCATGGCGCTTTCCAGCAGGCGTTCACAGTCGGGCGGGATGTTGCAGTATTTGCGAATCTGCCGGGAGCTCATTTGCGAATTGCAATAGATTTTCTCGCCCTGGTAGCGTTCAAGCTGCCGCTCGCGTGCGGCGATAACGCGCGCGCGAATCGCCTCTGAGGATTCTCCGCCCGCCTCCTGGCGCAACTCCTGAAAGCGCACCGCGGGCATGTCAATGTGAATATCAATGCGGTCCAGCAGCGGGCCCGAGATTTTCGAGACGTAGCGCTGAATCATGGGCGGAGTGCAAGTACATTCGCGCGAAGGATCGTTGAAGAATCCGCACGGGCAGGGATTCATGGCCGCGGCCAGCATAAAACGCGCGGGGAAAGTAAGCGTCATGGCGGCGCGCGCGATGGTGACCATGCCGTCTTCCAGCGGCTGGCGCAAAACTTCCAGAACGTTGCGCTGGAATTCCGGCAGCTCATCCAGGAACAGCACGCCGTTGTGCGCCAGGCTGACTTCCCCCGGGCGCGGCATCACTCCACCGCCGATGAGCCCGGCATCGGAAATGGTGTGATGCGGCGAGCGAAACGGCCGCACGCCCACCAGTCCCGCTCCCGCTTCCAGAACTCCCGCCACGCTGTGAATCTTGGTGGTTTGAATGGCTTCGTCAAAAGTCAGCGAGGGCAGAATGGTGGGAATGCGTTTGGCCAGCATGGTCTTGCCCGCGCCGGGCGGACCGATCATCAGGATGTTGTGGCCGCCCGCCGTCGCCACTTCAATCGCGCGCTTGGCGTGGAGCTGGCCCTTCACGTCCCGAAAATCCACCGAATATTGGCCCGCCTGCGCCAGCATTTCGCCGGTGTTCACGTGCGTGGGTTTGAACTCGCGCGTCTCGTTGATCAAGTCCAGCGCTTCGGGAAGCGAGCGCAGGCCGAAGACCTGCACGCCCTGCACCACGGCGGCCTCCGCAGCGTTTTCCTGCGGCAGAACCAGCCTGCGAATGCCCTTCTGCCGCGCCATCGTGGCGATGGAAAGCGCGCCTTTGATGGGGCGCAGGCTGCCGTCGAGGGAAAGCTCGCCGAGAAAGAGGATGTCTTTCAGTTCGCTCTTTAACAGCACACCGGTGGTCCCCAGAATTCCCAGCGCGATGGGCAGGTCGAATCCCGAGCCTTCTTTCTTCACGTCCGCGGGCGCCAGGTTCACGGTGATGTTCTGCCAGGGGAATTGCAGGCTGCAGTTGTTGATTGCGGAGCGAATGCGCTCGCTGCTTTCGCGCACGGCGGCATCGGGAAGGCCGACGGTCATGAAATTGGGTTTCCCGGCGGTGATGTCAACCTCCACCTCCACCCGGTAGGCGTCAATGCCGAAGACTGCGGCGCTGAGAGTCTTAAAGAGCATGGGAACTATTCCGACGATATTACAAAGGCAGGCATTATAGCAGAGCATTGGGGGCGAGAAAGAATGCGAAGCAGGAATGTGCCCTTCGCGGTTGGATGAGACACGGTCAATTGCAGTGCGCCGCGGCGAGTGGGACAATACTGGGACGTCATTTATCGCAGTGGTGGAAGGAGGTCCCATGCCATCGACACGATACGTCGCAATCCCCGGCAGCGA
>JASIKV010000321.1 GCA_030049455.1 Terriglobia bacterium | reverse complement strand
ATTCGAATCCGGCACGGGCTGGCCAAGCTTCTGGCAGCCCATCGCGAAGGAAAACGTAATCGAGTCGCTCGACACCAGCTTGGGGATGGAGCGAACCGCTGTCTCCTGCCGGCGCTGCGAAGCCCATTTGGGGCATGTGTTTGACGATGGCCCGCAACCCACGGGCCTACGCTATTGTATGAACTCTGTAGCCTTGCGTTTTGCGAAGGCCTCGTAGCAGGGGCCGTCGAGAAACTTCCGGAGCAGATAAAGCTTTGGCCGGTCGCCCTGTTTAAGGCGCAGGGCCCTGGCAGTCGTTCCACTTCAACGATGGCGGTGGTTTACGGAAAACCTGGGCGCGCGGGGAAAATCATTCTGAGCGAAGCGCTTCTATGACGTTGATGCGTGCGGCGCGTGCGGCTGGAAGGATGGAAGCAATTGCCGCCGCGCCTAACAGAACAAACGCAGAAACGATTACGGGCAATGCGCCAGGCATTTTCAAGTCGCCGAAATAACTGCCCGCGAGGCGCGCCGCGGCGAACCCGAATGCCGCGCCCGCCAGAACGCCAACCGCAGCCATTACCGCGCCTTCCGCGACAACACCTCGTAGGAGATCTTCCGGACGCGACCCGAGCGCCAGGCGGATGCCGAATTCGCGTGTCCGCGCACTGACGGAAAACGCCAGAACGCCCGCGACGCCTACGACGGCAATCAGCAATGCGACCCCTGCGAACACGCCAAAGACCAGAGAGTTCAAGCGGTCCGGCGCAAGCACTTTTGCGCGGATGTCTTCGAGAGTGGCGGCGTGCTCAACGGGTTCATCGGCGGACATCTGCCGAATAATTTTCGTTACCGGCGTAACCAGCGAATAAGGATTTGCGGTGGTGTGGATGAAGAGGTGGCCGCCAAACATGAAAGAGTCTGTATAGGTGCTATAAATCGTGGAACTGGGTTGAGGAACGATGTGCAAATCATCAATGTCGGCGACGATGCCGATAATGCGGTGCGGCGACGTGAATCGGGCCTTCTCGGCTTTGTCACCGGAAATGTACTCGAGGACGGGATCGGTCCAGTAAACGTGCCGGTTGAGCGGATCCTGTCCCGGGAACATGCGCTGGGCCAGCGTCTCACTGACGATGACGACGGGCTCGCTATTATGGGTGTCCAGGTCGTTGAAGTCGCGTCCCTCAAGCAGAGGAACGCCGAGCGCGGCAAAGAAGCCCGGAGAGATGGTTCGGAACTGCGCGCGCGGATCGTCTTTGCCGTGGACATGACCATCACCCGAGAATTGCAAACCGATGCCCACGGTGTCCGCATCGCGCCACGGCGCAAGCGTGCTGAAAGCCGTCCCGGTTACGCCGGGCAGAGCCTCGATCTGACGCATGGATTCCTTGTAGAAATCAATGACTTGCTCAGGCGTCTTCCCATAGGACAGCGCCGGAACATCGACGGCCAGGACGCGGCGCGTGTCGACGCCCGGCTGCGTCTGTTGCAGCGCAATGAGCGTGGTGACCAGCATGCTTGCGCCCGCCAGCAGAATGAAGGACGCGGCGATTTGCGTGACCGCGAACGCGCGCTGGCGGCGACTGGTGCTGCCGGTGATTCGGAAGCTGCCGCTCGCGAGGTTCAGGCCATTCGGCGCATTGGCTGAGGGCAGACGCGGCACAAATGCCAAAATCACCGCGGCGACCACGGCCAGGGCCACTCCCATCCAGACCAGGCTGGAGTCCACCTTCAGATCCAGGGCGCGAACCGAGAATCGCGAGGCGTAGCGCGCCAGGACGGAGACCAAGGGCTGCGCGCTGATCACGCCGATAGTTGCCCCCACGCCGCAGAGCAGAAGGCTTTCCGCCAACAGCATGCGGCGCAGCGCCCAGGTGTTTGCGCCAAGCGCAGCGCGGATGGAAAGTTCGCCCTCGCGGCGAACCGTACGCGCAAGAATCAGGTTGGCGACGTTCGAGCAGGCAATGATGAAGACCAGGCCCGAGGCCGCGAGAAGGACGAGGAGAACCGTTCGTGCCCCGGAAGTGATCTGGTCCCGGAGCATCCGGACATCAATGCGGAAGCCGCCGTTATCGGGATATGCTTCCGGGTGGTCCTTCTGCATGCCGGCGTAGACGCTGCGTAACTCCGTCCGAGCCTGGTCAAGAGTGGCCCCGGAAGCAAGCTTGCCGAAGAGTTCAGTCATGCGATGAACGCGGCCGGTGACCATGGTGGCGGACAGGTGGTGCGGGCTGGTAACGATGTTGCCGATGATTTCGGTGTCGGCAGGGTACGGCACACAGGGCTCAAGGACGCCGATGACCGTGGCGGAACGATCGCCAATGCTGCTGAGCCGCACGGTCCTGCCTATCACGGTGGGGTCCTTCCCGTAGACGGTGGACCAGAAGCGATAGGTGAGCACAATCACGCCGGCGGCGTTGGGCCCGTCGTCTTTGGGTCCGATCAGACGGCCGAGAACGGGACGCAGCCCCATCACTTCGAAGTAGGTGCCGCCGACCACGCCGCCTTGAACTTCGCGAGGCTCACCGAGGCCGATCATCGTGAAGCCCATCGTCGAAAAATCACCGAACTCGCTGACGGAGCGGATGTTGGCTTCGAGATCTTTGATTTCGGGGACGGAAAATGTCGTGTTGTTGTCGCCGAGGCTCGGAGCGCTCTGGCGGATGTAGATGAGCCGGTCCTCGTCGCGGTTTACCAGGGGCTTGAGCAGCACTGCCCGCACGAGCGTGAAGATGGCGGCGTTCGCCCCAATGCCCAGTGCCAGCGTCAGGGTCACAATCGTCGCCAGCCCTTTGCTGCGCATCAGCGAATGGAACGCAACTTTTAGATCGCGGAAAAATATCATGGGTGCTGCGCCCTCAGCGTTGATCGGCACCCTTGATGCCAATCGGATAACCCGCATTGTACATCATTTACCATGGGTTTCGTCGCAGGGAATGGCGGTTGTCGGCAGCCAATGTCCGGATATAGACACCAACTCGGTAGTGTGTCGGTCACGGGACCGCTCGACCTACCCCTGAACTCGACTTTCGACTGGTACATAATTGGCGGGCACCTCACTTCGGGTAGTTCTTTCCCTGTGAAAATATAGAAGGGACCGAGCTTAAGCCCATATCGAAGGTTTACCAATCCCAAAGAGAGCAACACGGTTCGCGTGAGATAGTCCACATCTTATTCGGCAGTGGCACTTCGCTCCGGAAGGTCCATCCTGTGGATTATTTTGTGGCGGTAGTCATCAAAAGTCCTAAATCGGTCCCTATCATAAACATAATCGTGCATTGGACTCCAACTATCAGGTGGCTTACATCTGGCGAAGAAGGAGCCCGCCTTTTTCAGAAGTGACTCGCGTTCAAGTTGCTCGAAAAACTCCTCGAACTACTTAGAAGGAATTTCCTCGTGGCTAGCTTTCTCTGGAAAATCAGATGATTTTCTTCGGCGAGATGGCCTTGCAAATAGCGCTCCAATTATCTTCTTAAGGTAGCGCCCTAACCGGGCTGAGCTACGGGCCTGCGGGAAATTTTCGAAGACCTTATCAAACTCTCGCAGATTCCCGTGCCTGTCAACGCAGCTCGCCTCAACTGCTGAATTGCATTCGAGTGAAAAATTGGAGTACGATGGCCGGTCGGGAGGATGTGACAGAATGGCGCTGTCATTACCCGTCCCGCGCTTCAATGCGCCGGTGCCGGTACTTTCGGCGCACAACCAGGAGAAATGACCGAGCATGGTAAAACCTCTTGAATATCTGACTTATCGCGGCGGGCCCGGGCACTGGTCCTGGATGCTCCACCGCCTGTCAGGAATTGGTGTCTTTCTATTTTTGCTAATCCACATTGTGGATATTTCCTTAATTGGATGGGGCCCCAAAGTGTTCAACCAGTTGCTGTTCCTTTATCGCCACCCGGTTTTTCGGGTTGGCGAGGTGGGGTTGGTTGCCGCGGTTTTGTATCACGCCATCAACGGCGTGCGCATTTGCATCATCGATTTCTGGCCGCAGACGATGGCTTTCCATCGCAAAATGAGTTACGCCGTGGGAATCATTTTTGCGGCTCTTTTCATCCCCACGGCCGTTTACATGCTGAGTTTCATCATAAAGTAGGGGGAAGTTGATGAACGGAGCGGGAAAACCTCGACCGGAAAGCGGGCTGGAGCTTTACGCTTGGATTTTCATGCGCGTCTCGGGCCTTGCCCTGCTCTTTCTGGCGTTGGGGCATTTGCTGATCATGCATTTGATCCATAACGTGGATAATATCGATTTCCAATTTGTTGCAGCGCGTTACGCCACGCCCTTCTGGCGGACCTACGACCTGCTGATGCTGTGGTTTGCAATGATTCATGGTGTCAACGGCTTGCGGATTGTCCTGGTGGATTACATCAACGCGCGCGGGTGGCGGGTATTATCGCTGGCATCGCTTTTTGTGGTGGGTTTTGTTTTGCTCACTCTGGGATCGCTGGCGATTCTGACTTTTCAGGCGCCCGCAATGAGGTAGGCAGGCATAAACTGTTTTCGAGGCTTGAGGACATGGTTCAACGTTACGATGCCGTGGTGGTGGGAGCCGGTGGCGCCGGCCTGATGGCTGCTCTGCAACTGGCCGGTCATGGAAACGTCGCGGTGCTGAGCAAGCTCTACCCCACACGGTCGCACACGGGAGCGGCGCAGGGCGGGATCGGCGCCGCGCTCGGAAATCTGGAAGAAGACCACTGGGAATGGCACATGTTCGACACCGTCAAGGGCAGCGACTACCTGGCGGACCAGGACGCGGTTGAAATTCTGTGTCGCGAAGCTATTGAAACCGTCTACGACCTCGAACACTGGGGCCTGCCCTTCAGCCGCACTCCCGAGGGCAAAATTGCCCAGCGCCCTTTCGGCGGACACACAAAAGAATTTGGCAAAGCTCCCGTGCGCCGCTCCTGCTACGCCGCAGACCGCACTGGGCACATGATTCTGCAAACCTGTTATCAGCAGTGCATCAAGCACAACGTCCACTTTTACAATGAGTATCACGTTCTCGACGTTTTGATTGAGCAGGGCCGGTGCGCGGGCGTGGTGGCGTTTTGTCTGGCCACGGGAGAGATTCACACTTTTCATTCCAAGGCAGTGCTTTTCGCCTCGGGCGGCTGCGGCAAGATGTTTCGAGTCAGCTCCAACGCCCACTCGCTCACGGGCGATGGAATGGCGGTCGTTTATCGCCGCGGAATTCCGCTGGAGGATATGGAATTTTTCCAGTTTCACCCCACAGGCATATACAAAATGGGAATTCTGCTCAGCGAGGCGGCGCGCGGCGAAGGCGCTATTCTGCGCAACAAGCTCAACGAACGATTCATGGAACGCTACGCGCCCACGCTGCTTGACCTCGCCCCGCGTGACATGGTTTCACGCGCCATTTACCGGGAAATTCGCGAGGGGCGGGGAATCGATGGCAAGAATTACGTCCACCTGGATATGACTCACCTGGGCAAAGAGGTCCTGGACGAAAAACTACCCGACATCACCGAATTTGCCCGAACTTATCTGGGTGTTGAACCGCTGACCCAGCCGGTACCGATCCAGCCGACCGCGCACTACGCAATGGGCGGCATTCCCACGGACGTTGAAGGCCGCGTCGTCATCGACGAAAAGAACACACCCCTGCCGGGGCTTTACGCGGCGGGCGAAGTTGCCTGCGTGTCCGTACACGGAGCGAACCGCCTGGGAACCAATTCACTGGTGGACATTCTCGTCTTTGGCCGCCGCAGCGGTCGCCATGCCGCAAAGTTCATTCATGAGAATGATTGGGCGCCGCTGGGCGACCAGGCTGACTCCACCGCTCGCGACGCCGTGAGCCAGGTTTTGAATTCCACCGGCAAGGAACGCGCCGCCGACATCCGCGATGTGCTCCAGGACGAAATGATGGACAAGGCATCGGTGTTTCGCGATGCTCAGGGGCTGACAACCCTTCGGGAGAAACTGGGCGAGTTGCGCGAGCGCTACAAGCGAGTTAAGTCGGAGGATCGCGGAAAGTCCTACAACACCGAGCTGCTGGAAGTCATCGAGTTGGGCTGTCTGCTTGACCTCGCTAAAGTGCTGGTGGAAAGCGCCCTGGCGCGCGTGGAGAGCCGCGGTGGGCACTACCGCGAAGATTTTCCGAAACGCAATGACGCAGACTGGCTTAAACATACGCTTGCGTACCAGACTTCCAAGGGGATCGAGCTGAGGTTCAAACCCGTGGTCATCACCAAGTTTCAGCCCATGGAGCGGAAGTACTGACAGGAGTTCATAATGCAGGTTACCCTGAAGATAAAGCGCTTCAATCCTGACAAGGACAAAGAACCCTGGTGGGGTGAATACAGGATCGATGCCGAGCCGACGGACCGCCTGCTCGATGCGCTGAACCATGTGAAGTGGTATCTCGACGGGACGCTGACCTATCGTCGGTCATGCGCCCACGGAGTATGCGGCTCCGACGCGATGCAGATCAACGGACGGAATCAGCTGGCCTGCAAGGTCCTTCTCAACAGCCTGGGGAACAATATTACGATTGAGCCAATGCGAGGTTATCGCGTCATTAAAGACCTACTTGTGGATATGGACGCCTTCCTGGCCAAATATCGCAGTGTAAAGCCGTACTTGATTACCCATGGACCGGAGCCTGAAAAGGAGCGGTTGCAGTCGCCGGAAGACCGCGAGAAATTTGATGACACCACGAAGTGTATTTTGTGCGGAGCGTGCACGTCAGGCTGCCCGTCGTTCTGGGCAGACGGAGAATATATCGGCCCCGCGGCAATCGTGAACGCCCATCGCTTCCTGTTTGATTCCCGCGATGAAGGCGGCGAAGAGCGGATGGAAATTTTGAATACGCTGGAGGGCGTGTGGCGTTGCCGCACCATCTTCAACTGTGTGGAGGCCTGCCCCCGCGATATCAATGTGACCCGCGCCATCGGCGAGGTGAAAAAGGCGTTGCTTTATCGGAAAGTTTAAGCGTTCTATTTTAGGTGCTCGTCCAGGAAAGTCAGCGTGCGCTGCCACGCATCCTCGGCGGCGCCTTCCCGATATCCCAACTTATTGTCTGGATTCTCAAAGGCGTGGCTCGCGCCCGGGTAGACTTTTATCTCAACGGATTTGTGGGCGCTTTCCATGGCGTTGCCGAAGGCTTCAACATCGCCTGGAGGAGTGCTGTGATCCTCCGAGCCGAAAATTGCCAGCACCGGAGCGCGGATGTTCTGAATTTCCGCAGAATCACTGGGTAGGGGAGCGTAATTCATCACACAAGCAGCGAGGAAGAGGTCGTTTTCTGCAAGCAGCAGCGACCACTTTCCCCCGGCTGACCAGCCGATGGAGCCGATTTTGTCCTTGTTGACCCCGGGTTGGGTCGCCAGAAAATGCAGCGCGGCCTCCATGTCGCGCAGGGCGCGTTCAGGCGGCGTGCTCACCATCAGTTCGTATGCATATTCAGGGTCGTATGCGACATTGCCGTGGTAGAGATCAACAGCGATTGCCGCGTAGCCGTTTTCCGCCAGCCTGCGAGTCTGGGCCTTCACCCAATCCGTTAATCCCCAATCTTCATGAATGACGACCATGCCGGGGTGCTCCCCGGGTGAATCGGGAACTGCCAGGTATCCTGAGATTGTTTCTGACCCGCTGGCGAACGTGACCTCCTGAACTTTGACGGTTATGGCGAAAATATTTGTGGCGACGGTAAGAAGGCATCCGGCCGTGAGTGCTGTGATTCTTCGCATTCTCAAACCTGGCTGAAAGAGGCGCCGCCGGGATTCGCCCGGCAACGACATTATACTTTAGTGCGGCACACAGATTCCGCAGGTTTCATGTCAAGGGCGAGGCGGCAAAGCGAGTCCCCGGTCGTTGAAAAGCCCTCAAGCAACCGTTCGGCCCCTGTGGCATTCGAAGGTAAGAGTCCAGCTTAATGCTGCGGAAAGAAATTTTCCCTGTCAGAGATGAAATTTTGCTTGACAAGGCTTCCGGCCATCCGCTATAACCAAAGTATATTTATACAGGGCCTGCATAAATATTCTGCAAAGGAGAAGTGGGGTAGACGGAAGCATTGGACACGGTGATTGAGTTAAAAGCTTCGCAGGGGGCCGGGGCTGACGCGCCGATGCAGGAAGTGGTTCAGGCCGCGGTCATCGGCGCCACCGGCTACGCGGGATGCGAGCTTTTGACCCTCCTCGTCCGTCACCCATCGGCCTCCGTAACCTGCCTGATGTCGTCCGGCAAGGACGGCAAAAAGGCGTTCCCCATCGAGGATTCTCATCCCAAATTGCGCGGGCGTTTCTCGGTCCTTTGTGAACCGTTGAACGTTGAGCAAGTGCTCGTTGCCGGCCCTGACGTAGTTTTCCTCGCGACGCCGCATGAGACCTCACACCAAATCGTCCCTCAGCTTCTCGAGGGCGGGCTGCGCGTCGTGGACCTGAGCGCGGCCTTCCGCCTGAAAGATCAATCTGCCTACGCGAAGTGGTACGAATTCGAGCACCATTTCGGCGAGGTCCTGGCGGAAGCCGTCTATGGGATACCGGAACTTGATGCCCCGCGGATTGCTAGCGCGCGGCTGGTTGCAAACCCGGGTTGCTATCCGACTTCCGTAATATTGGCGCTCGCACCTTTGTTAAATGCGGGTTGGGTTAATATCAGTGCCGGAATCGTCGCCGACTCAAAATCAGGAGCCACGGGCGCGGGCCGGAAGCCAACGGAGAGATTACATTTTCCCGAGGTCAACGAAAACCTCCGCGCCTATGGCCTTTTCCGTCATCGTCACTGGCCGGAGATGCTTCAGGAGCTGGATCTTTCGCCCGGTGATCTCATTTTTACGCCACACCTTTTGCCAATCACGCGAGGAATCCTTACGACGATTTATCTGCGGCTTTCTTCGCTGCGGGTCTTGAGTGAGATCGAGGGGCTCTACAGGAGCTTCTACGCGGCGGCTCCGCTGGTTCGAATTTATCCGGCGGGAACCTTGCCGGAAATCCTTGGCGTGGCCAATACGCAGTATGCCGACATCGGGTTTGCCCTGGATGAATCTACGGGCCGGCTCATTTTGGTTTCCGCGATCGATAATTTGGGTAAGGGCGCGGCGGGGCAGGCGGTCCAGAATATGAACGTGATGTTTGGTCTGCCGCAGCAGACGGGTTTGCTCTGAATCGCGAATCGAAGATTCGAATTTGCAAATGAAATTGGTGGTCAAAATCGGCGGCCACGGGGCGGATGATCCCCAGGGGCGGAGGGAACTGGCGAAGCAAGTCGTCGCTCTCCATCAGGCCGGCCATTCCGTGGTGGTAGTTCACGGCGGCGGCAAGATGTTGACACGCACGCTGGAACGCCTGGGAATGGCGACGGAGTTTCACCAGGGCTTGCGTGTTACGGATGCCGCCACGCGCGACGTGGCGATGATGGTACTGGCGGGGCTGGTGAATAAGCAGTGGGTGGCTGAACTGGAGACGCTTCGGCACCCGGCCGTGGGACTCTGCGGCGGTGACGGCGGTCTAGTTCGAGCGCGCAAACTGACCGTGGGCAAGAATGGTGATCGCCGGGACCTGGGTTATGTCGGACGCCCTCACAAAGTGAATACGACGATATTGAACCTCGCCCTGGGCGGCGGGCTGATCCCTGTGGTTGCAAGTCTGGGCGTTAGTTCGCGCGGCGAGTTTCTGAACATCAATGCTGACGATCTTGCGGCGGCGCTGGCTGTGGCTTTGCACGCCGATCGTCTGGTCTATCTGACGGAGTCAGGCGGAGTTTGGGATGCCGAGAAGCGATTGCTTCCGGTGATTCGAGTCGGCGATATTCGCCGCTTGATTGATAAGGGAATTGCCCGGGACGGAATGATTCCCAAGCTTCTTTCCTGCGCCAGGACTCTGCGAAAAAACGTGGGCGAGGTCGATATCCTGTCCACGACGGCTCCCAAGGTGTTGACGCGGGCCATTCAACATGGGGAAGTTGACGGAACCCGGATTGTGAAGGGCTGATGAATCGCGACCAGATCTCTGAACTCGAAAGACATGTGCTGATTCCGACCTATGATCGGATGCCGATTCTTGCCGTTCGCGGCGAGGGCTGCTACATCTACGACGAAGCCGGAAAGAAGTATCTCGATTTTCTTGGCGGCCTGGCGGTCAATTCACTGGGATACAACCACCCGGAGATCATGACCGCGCTGCGAGACGGTTCGGAATCGCTCCTGCACGTGTCCAATCTTCTTTATCACCCTTTCCAGGCGCCGCTGGCGGAAAAGTTGACTCGGCTTTCCGGAATGGATCGCGCCTTCTTTGCCAACTCCGGCACGGAGGCCGTGGACGGAGCGATCAAGTTGGTGCGAGCTTGGGCGCGCAAGCAGGCCGCGCCTGGCCCCTTCGAGCGCTTTGAAATTCTGGCCATGGAAAATTCATTCCATGGACGCACATTCGGGGCTCTCTCGGCTACCTGGCCCAGGAAATACCGCGAGCCCTTCGAGCCGCTCCCACCGGGGGTGCGGTTCGTACACGCCAACGATCCAGCGCACTTGCGCGAATGCTTTACGCGAAATGTGGCTGCTGTGTTGCTGGAGGTAATCCAGGGTGAAGGCGGAGTGAACGAACTTGACGGTGATTTCCTGAAGACCGCGGCGGAGCTCTGTCAAACGCACGGAGCCTTGTTGATTTGCGATGAGATCCAGTGCGGATTGGGACGCACCGGACGGTTTTTCGCATTCACCAAATTCGGCATGCAACCGGATATTGTGCTGGTGGCGAAACCCCTTGCCGCCGGCCTTCCACTGGCTGCCATTCTGGCGCGCGAGGAAGTTGCGCAGGCATTTTCCCCGGGCATGCACGGAACCACGTTTGGCGGCGGGCCGCTGCAATGCCGCTTGGCGCTGAAAGTGCTGGAAATTCTGGGCCGTCCGGGTTTCCTTGACCGCGTTGGTGAGATTGGAGCCTATTTCCGCAAGGAGCTTGAAAGGTTGCGCGCTGATCTTCCCATGATCCGGAAAGTTCGCGGAGACGGATTGATGGTCGCGGCGGAATTGACTGTTCCCGGCAAGGCTGTGGTGCGGCAGGCACTCGAGTCCGGCTTGCTTTTGAATTGCACGCAGGAGAATGTGCTGCGTTTCCTGCCGCCCCTAACGATCGAAAAGCAGCACGTTGACGAAGCAATTGGAATCTTAAGGCCGGTCCTGGCTGCCCTTGAGCCGGCGGCCGCAATGAAGGGAGCAAAAGCCTAATGGCTGTGATGACCACGACGATCAAGAAACCGGAAACTTTGAGTGTGCAGGATCTTTTGGCCGACCCCGACCTGACCCAGGACGACCTGTCTCTGCTCTTCGATCTCGCCGAGCGCGTCAAGGCGCGACCTGGAAAGTACGCGCACGCTCTTCGCGGCAAGCAACTGGCGATGATCTTTGAGAAGCCGTCGCTGCGGACGCGCACGACCTTCGAAGTCGGCATGACCAGCCTGGGCGGGTTTGCCGTTTACCTTGAGCACGCCAAACCACGCCTCGGCGAGCGTGAGGCCATCAAGGACGTGGCCCGCAACCTCGAGCGCTGGGTCAACGGAATCGTGGCGCGCACCTTTGCGCATGAGTCCGTGCTGGAATTGGCTGCCAATGCCGGCATACCGGTCATCAACGCGCTCACGGACCTTTACCATCCGTGCCAGGCGCTGGCAGATTACTTTACCCTTCATGAGAAGTTCGGCGAATTGAAAGGAATCAAGCTGGCGTTCGTCGGCGATGGCAATAATGTTTGCCACTCGCTGCTGATTCAGGGGGCCAAGCTCGGCATTTCTGTCAATGTTGCGACGCCGCCGGGCTACGAGCCCAAGCCGGAGGTGCTGGAAGCGGCGCGCACAATTGCGGCTGAAACCGGAGCGGGCATTGAGACCTTCCACGATCCGATGCAGGCGGTGGCCGGCGCCCAGGCAGTTTACACGGACGTGTGGACGAGCATGGGGCAGGAATACACTGCGCACTTGCGGAACCAGGTATTTGCTCCCTACCGTGTAACCCCGGACCTGATGTCAGCGGCGGATTCCGGTGCTGTGTTTATGCATTGCCTTCCCGCACATCGCGGCCAGGAAGTTACCGATCAGGTTATCGATTCACCGCAGTCGGTGGTGTACGATCAGGCTGAGAATCGGCTGCATGCGCAAAAAGCGCTGATGATTCTGCTGATGCAGGACGCGCGCGCGTAATATCGCATCCAAAGGACTTGAAATTCAATTTCGGGAGAGGCATTTGACCATCCGCAAAGCCAAGCTGACTGATGTGCCGGAGATCCATCGACTGATTTCTCACTATGCCGAGGAGCGCATCATGCTTCCCCGCACGCTCACCGACCTCTATGAAAACGTGTGGGAGTTCCAGGTGGCGGAGGAAGATGGCAGCTTTCTGGGTTGCGGAGCGCTCAAGCTCTATAACCAGGAAGTGGCTGAGGTGCGGTCACTCTGCGTCGAAGAAACGCGCAAATCCCGGGGCATTGGCCGGGAGCTTACCGACGAGCTATTGAATGAGGCCGAGGCCATGGGCCTGAAAACGGTCTTTGCCCTCACCACTTCACCCGCGTTCTTTGCGAAGCTTGGGTTCCATGAGGTTCCGCGCGAGAGATTTCCCACCAAGGTCTGGCGCGACTGCCTGCGCTGCGAGCGCTATACCTGCTGCAATGAGAAGGCCGTAAGCCTGGAACTTGCGGATCGCCCCGGAAAGCTGCGGGATTCCGCCACCGAGATGGCGGAATTCTCAAGCTGAACTGCCCTTCACCTGCGATTTTGACCGTACTGTAAATACCTGGAAAGGTTTGTGAATTCCCTTCACAGCCACTGGAGGCAATGCCCTTCCGCCTTCCACCTGCGCATCCTGATAAGTTCGCTCCGAGATCAGTATCCGCGTGCCCATGGATTTGCTAAGTTGCTCGATGCGCGAATTCAACAAGAAGTCGGTGTATCATCGAACTCAGAGAGAGGGCGACTCGGGGATTATGAGCGCGCGAATATTGGCCATCGACTTCGGCACCCGGCGCATGGGTCTTGCGGTGTCGGACGCGCTGGGAATAACCGCTCAGGGTTTGCCCACACTCGAACGCACTCGGATTGCAGACGATTTGGACCAGCTGAGGTCGATTGTCGAGGAGTATTCCGTGGAGCGTGTACTTATAGGAAATCCGATCGGTCACAGCGGGGCGGAAACGGGCATGTCGCAGCGGGTTGCAGAATTCGCGGAGAAGTTACGCCGCCGGCTCTCGTGCCCGGTGGAATTGCGCGACGAGCGCCTGACAACTCTTGAGGCAAACCGTACCTTGCGCGAAGCGGGTATGAGCATTCGCAGGCGGCAGCGTGCTGTAGACCGCGTGGCTGCGGTCCTGCTGCTGCAAGGCTATCTGGATCAACTCCAAAACGAACGGACCCGCGAGGGGCAGCGGCAATGAAGCTCAAACTTGCAGCCGCGGCGGTCTTGATCTGCCTGGCCATTGCGGGTTGGGTGGTCCGGGATCTCTACCAGCCCTACACAGGGTTCACAGATCACGAGATCGTGGATATCCCAGCACGCACAGGTGCGCCGGCAATTGCCGATCTGCTGATTGCCAAGGGAGTGCTCGCGCACAAGTGGCCCTTCCTGGCTTGTTATGAAATTGGCCGCAATAGGCATCGACTGAAGGCGGGAGAGTACCTGTTTGACCATCCCGCACGCCCCATCGATATCTACAGGAGACTCGTTCGCGGCGATGTTTACCTGCACCCGGTGGTCATTCCCGAGGGCTCCGACCGTTATGACATCGCGCGCATTCTGAATGAGCGCATGGGCGTTGACCCTGACGAGTTCCTGCGGCGCACGGAGCAGTCATCGCTGATTCACGATCTGGACCCTGCCGCACCCACGCTGGAAGGCTATCTCTTCCCTGACACCTATCGGTTTCCCCGCGGAGTGACAGCGGACAAGGTGGTTGCGGCCATGTTGGGACGGTTCCGGCACGTGCTGCAAACCAGGTTGCACGATGAGGTAGCCGACGATGCAGCCAGCCTCCATACGGTTGTCATCATCGCATCACTGGTGCAGAAGGAAACGCCCGACCCCAGTGAGCTCTCTGTGGTCGCGGGAGTCTTTACTCGACGTCTCCAAAAGGGGATGATGCTGGAATGCGATCCCACGGTGCTTTACGCGGCACGGTTGGATCATCGCGACATCGCCGTAATCCACGCGAGCGACCTGAAGTCCGATTCGCCTTATAACACCTACCGGCATGCCGGCTTGCCGCCGGGGCCGATTGCCAATCCGGGGGAAAGCGCCCTGCGGGCCGCATTCCATCCCGCCCGAGGCGATGAACTCTACTTTGTCAGCAACAATCACGGCGGTCATTACTTTGCGAAAACCCTGGCCGAGCACAACCGCAACGTGGCGCGATATCGCCAGGAGCTTGCCGCCAAGAACCAGCCGTCAATAGCAACGCAGCCGTGAATGCCGGGCCCAATGCCGCATGAGGCGCGAGCATCGACCGCGGAATCAACAATGCCACCCAAGGCCAGCAAGAAGCAGATCCTTCTGGATTTCGCCGGCGCGCAAGGGAAACGCTCTTTCGCCATGGACGACCTTCGCGAGGCGCGCAGCGTGTTGCGCCGCAAGCTCGGCCCGACCGAGCGGACGACGTTCGGGTACATCGCCTCCGTTCTGCGCAAGTCCGGATATGAAGTGCAGTACGAGGACCGATTCTCAGACCCCTTCATGCCGGAGCCCTACGCGAGCCGCTTGAAAGGCGTCGTTGAGTTTCGCGACTTTGCCGGTGCGGAAGCTTCATTGCGCAAGCTGGGCACGATCCTGCAGGAGTACATTGGCGCCGGCGACGAAGCTGGTGAGCGGTTGGTGCGCGCGCTGGCAAGGAAGGGAAGGCTGCGTGCGGTGAGCCTTGCCGAAAACCTGCGAGTGAACGAGGCGAAGCGTGTTGAGAAGCAGGAAATGGCGCGTTGGTTTCGGGTCTGGCTTGAGACGCCGGACCTGTTTGGCGATTGGGTTGAGCTTCGCAAGTCGTCGGAAGGGTTCCAGAGACTCTTCGGTAGTGCCAAGGCTCGGCCGGAACGAGCGGACTGATTCAGATTCGGAAGATTCAGGTTCAACTTCCTGCGGGGTTCGATTACAATGATGCGCATGCATCCAAAAGAGAAGATCGTTGTGGCGTTGGACGTCCCCAGCGCGGACGCGGCATTACGCCTCGTGCAGCGGCTGCACGGTCACGTGGGGATGTTCAAGGTGGGCTCAGAAGTCTTCACGGCCGCGGGCCCCAACATCGTTCAATCCCTTATCACCAGCGGGGACCAGGTGTTCCTCGACCTGAAGTTCCACGACATTCCCAACACGGTTCGCGCCGCGGCGTATCAGGCGGGAATGCTGGGCGTGAGCCTGCTGACCACGCACGCTTCAGGCGGTAGCAGGATGATCGCGGCGGCCGTGGAGGGCGTTCGCGCGGCTGCCAAAGAGACAGGGGCCGCGAAGCCGGCGCGCGTGCTGGCGGTTACGGCACTCACCAGCCTCGGACCGGACGACCTGGCGGAAGTGGGAATGCAGGGATCGCCTGAGGAAACCGTGGTTCGCCTGGCGCGATTGGCGAAGTCCGCAGGCGCCGATGGCGTGGTGGCCTCGCCGCGAGAGATTGCCGTCATTCGTCGCACCTGCGGCTCGGAGTTCCTGATTGTCACGCCCGGCATCCGGCCTGCCGCCGGCGCAAGGGATGACCAGGTGCGAACGGCGACACCGGAGAGCGCGATCCTTGCAGGCGCGGATTACCTGGTAATCGGCCGGCCCATCACTGCGGCAGCCGATCCTGCTGCCGCGGCCCGCGCCATCGCCGCCGAGATTGAGAATGCGCTCACGCCGCTGCTGTCGGGCTCCCGATGATCATGACGGAAAGCGACCTCCTGACCGTCCTTCGCAAGCACTCGGCCCTTTTGGAAGGCCACTTCATACTCTCTTCGGGCCTGCACAGCGACCGCTACGTTCAATGCGCGCTGGTGCTGCAACATCCCCAGGTGGCCGAGCAGTTGTGCGCGCTCCTGGCGGAAAAGTTGCGGCACCTTGGCGCGAGCGTGGTTGCCGCGCCCGCACTGGGCGGAGTGCTGGTGGCCCATGAGGTTGCGCGGGCGCTCGGAACGCGGGCGCTGTTCACCGAGCGCAAGGAAGGCTCCATGACCTTGCGTCGCGGCTTCAGCGTGGAGCCCGGTGAACGCACACTGGTGGTGGAAGACGTCATCACCACGGGCCTTTCCACGCGCGAGACGATTCGATGCGTTGAGGAAGCGGGCGGCAGGGTTGTTGGTGCCGGCGCACTGATTGACCGCAGCGGCGGCGGGGCGGACCTGGGCCTTCCCGCAGCCGCGCTGCTGACCCTCAAGATTCAGAACTACAGTCCCGCCGATTGTCCATTCTGCAAGTCCGGAATTCCCGCTGTGAAACCCGGAAGCCGAACCAGGAAGTAACCAGACTGCGGACGCATCGCGCGCCCGACCCTCAGGGGGCCTGCGGTTGGTCGGGGGGAGGGAAGAGATCAATCTGCTCCGCTGGCGGAGCATTCACGACGCGGTGGCGGTCAATGAAGTGCGCCCAGAAGACGAACACCCAAACCCCGAGCGCGGCGATTGCGATGGCGCGCTCACTCGGTGGCGGCGGTCCGAAGCTGTTGATGAGGTAGACAAGGAAGAGCAAGGCG
Organism: Terriglobia bacterium; assembly: GCA_030049455.1. Taxonomy (GTDB): domain Bacteria; phylum Acidobacteriota; class Terriglobia; order UBA7540; family UBA7540; genus Bog-366. Next base: position 1,280 of record JASIKV010000321.1, on the reverse strand, counting down.
AGAAAGGACCGGAAGGCCAGCGAGCCGAAGGGGTCGCGCGAGCGCGTGGTGCGCGCGTAGATCCTTGCGCCCCCCAGGAAAATCGCGCTCTCCACGATGATCGTCCACGCCCGCGAGTTCCAAAGGCCCAACCCGACGAAGGTTGAACTGCCGGGATACAAAGGTAAGTCGGGCCGGTGTGTGAGTGCATCCAGCAGCCAATGGCTCATGACCACAAACCACAGGCAGATAGCCCCTCCGGAGTTACTCCTAAGTACTTTATATATACCTGCGAACAGGCATGCCCAGCCGAAATCAGCGAGAAGGCTGTGGGACAACGGGTAGGAGATGAAATCCAGCGGCGTCACGGCCGTTTCGCCCGGGGCAATGATGACGCGCTCGATCCCGCGCAGAAGGAAAATCGGCCAGAGGAGGTCTACGAACTGCGCCGCCAGCACCAGGGTTCCCAGCGAGGTGCGCGGCGCAAGCTTTTTCGCCGCGAGTGCGACGCCGAAGTGGCCGATGAACAAACAATCTCCTTCCAGCGATCATGACCGGCCGGCGGCAATGGGGCATCCCTAAGGACCAGATGATCGTAGGAATTGCCGCGCCGCACCCTTGCTGCTGCGGGCCATCCGCTAAAGTTTGAATTCCCGCTTCAGCTTCTCCGATTTCTCCATGACGGAGCGGACGAGTTGTTCTTTATGCTCGAAGAGCCTTTTGGCAGTTTCCGGGTCCGACGTGCCGATGATCTGCGCGGCGAAGATTGCGGCATTTACGGCACCGGGCTTGCCTATGGCCGTGCAGGCCACCGGAACGCCGCCGGGCATCTGCACAGTGGAGAGCAGGGCATCGAGTCCCGCCAGCGTGGTGGTGGCCATGGGGACGCCGATGACGGGCAGAATGGTCTCCGCTGCGATCACGCCCGCCAAGTGCGACGCGCCTCCCGCGCCGACGATGATGGCCTTCAGACCCCGCTCCACCGCCGTGCGCGCGTATTCGGACGTGCGCGCGGGCGAGCGGTGCGCGGAAGTGATTTCGATTTCGAATGGAATGTTGAACTTCTTGAGTGTTGCGGCGGTCTCGGTCATGGTAGGCAGATCCGTGTCGCTGCCCATGACGATTCCGACCAGTGGCTTCTCCGGCATTTCGGGTTTCCTCCCTTGAAATTCCTTCTCCACTCATCCCGGCGTCATTTGCCGGGTAATTGGCGTGCGCCGCGCGGCGAGCGGGTCTGCCTGGACATAACTGTATTCGGCGCTCGCGCCTGCGCCTTGGCTCCAATATCCCTTCGATACTGC
>JASIKV010000320.1 GCA_030049455.1 Terriglobia bacterium | reverse complement strand
GCTGACCACGGTTACGCGCACGCCTCTGTCAATTGGCAGGCCGCACCTTCCAATATTGCCCACCAGGTTGACTTGAAATTCCAAATCGACACCGGGACCCAGCAGCGCATCCAACGCATTGTGGTGCTGGGAAACGATCACGTTCGGCCGGGGCTGGTGAATCGCGAGTTGCGCATCCACCAGGGCGAACCGCTCAGCCAGGACGCCGTGCTCGACTCCCAGCGCAGCCTTTATGACCTGGGAATCTTCAATCAGGTCCAGATTACGCCCCAGGAGCAACCCGCCACCCTGCCGGACCAGACGATCCTGGTAGGGCTTGAAGAAGCTCGCCGCTGGAATCTGGGATACGGCGGGGGCTTCGAAGTCCAGCGGCTGGGCAGCAACACTCCGCAGGGTGTTTACGACTTCAGCCCGCGCGGATCTCTCAGCCTGACGCGGCTTGATGTCGGCGGGCGCGGCCAGACTTTCAGCCTGAACGGGCGGCTCTCCTACATTGACACGGGCGCGGACGCGGGCTATTTGATTCCCCGCCTCCTGAACCGCGACGACCTTGACCTGCGCTTCAAGGTGCTGACCGACCTCTCCCGCGAGGTGCTCACCTTTACGGAAAATCTTCAGCAGGCCTCGCTGAGCGTCGAAAAGCACCTGCACGGCGCCTCGCTGCTCATCGGGGAATACCGGTTCGAGCGGGTCCAGGCGCTGGATATTTCCAACAAAGTTTCGCCCGCGGAAGCCGAGCTCTACAGCCAGCCTGCCATCGTGGGACTTCTGGGCGGGACCTTCATCCGCGACACGCGTGATGACGCGCTGGACGCGACGCGCGGATCCTACTCGCTGATCAATACCGGCATCGCATGGACGGGCCTCGGCTCGGAGGGGGACTTCATGCGCTTCAACGGCAAAAACTCAACTTATTACAACATTTCTCCCCACCTGGTGTTTGCGCGGCTCACGCAGTTCGGCGTTGTGTCGCCTTACGGAGGGTTGTACAGCGTCACCATACCCGGAACGAACGGCGAACCGTCCGAGGTGATCGAGACGCACGAGATTCCCTTGCCTGAGCGCTTCTTCATGGGCGGCAGCCAATCGATGCGCGGTTTTTCCATCAATCAGGCCGGCCCGCGCGACCCTCAGACCGGATATCCCATCGGCGGGAACGCGCTGTTTCTGAACTCGGTGGAATTCCGCACCTTCTTTGCCCAGCGCCGCCTGGGCATCGTGGCGTTTGAGGATGCCGGCAACGTCTACTCCACCATTCGAAGAATGCGGCTGCTGAAATTTACGCAAAGCTCGCCGGAGGATTTCGACTACACCTCGCACGCCGTCGGCCTGGGCCTTCGCTTCAAAACGCCCGTGGGGCCGCTCAGTTTCGACTTCGGCTACAACCTGAATCCGCCGCGCTACGACGTGGTGAGCACCGTGAACAGCGTCACCACAACGCAGGTGCAGCGGCTTGCGAACTTTCAGTATTTCGTCAATTTCGGGCAAAGCTTCTGATGACACGATCGGCCAATTCGAGCAAGCTCGATGGGGGCGCGATGCCTCCAAAGCCCGCCCAGCGCCGCTGCACGCCTCCGGCGCGCAAATTCGCGGCAGGTGCGCTTCTATGGGTGTTCGCCGCATGCCTGTCCTTGGCCAGCTCCCTGTCGAGCGCTCAAACGCTCGACAGCGTGAGCGCTTCCATCGGCAGTTTTGCTATCACAGCGAGCGACGTCGAGAAGGAATACCAGTTTGAGTCCTTCTTGGACGGCCAGTGGCCTCCAGCGCCCGCCACCTCCGCCACCCTGGCGAGCGCTCGAGAGCATCTGACCTACCAGGATCTTTTGACGCGTGAGGAAAACCCCGGCCCGGCGGAAAGGGCCGAGAGCGAAAAGTCAGCCGCCGCGCGCATGGCCGACCTGCGCAAGGAATATCAAAGCCCCGAGGCCTTTCAACGCGCGCTTTCCGGGCTGGGAATGACTGAAACCGAGATTATTGCAAGGATCGCGCAGGAAGAATTGATGCTCCGACTGATCGACCAGCGCCTGCGCCCCGCCGCTTCACCCAGTGACGACCAGGTTGCGGAGTATTACCAATCCACGTTCGTCCCGGAATTTCGCAAGCGGAATTCCAATGGAACGCCGCCCCCGCTTTCCGAGGTGGACGGGGAGATTCGCGAAATTCTTACCGAAAAGCGCGTGAACGAATTGCTGGATCAATGGATTGAGGAGCTGAAGCCCACCACGCGGGTGCGGTTTCATTCTTTCTAAGCAGAGCATGAAGCCGGATGTGCGGCGAGTTTCAAATCTCGATTTTCCCATTTCGCATTTCCCTTTAGCGAGGATTGCTTACGCACTGGAAAGTCTCCAAACCGGTTCGACTGGCGATCAATTCTGTTGAGAGCGCGCTGGTGGTGGCGCTGGCGGCGCTTATCATCATGAGCACGGGATGGTTCCAGCGGGTTCTGGAGCGCCGCGTGATCGACAGCATGCAGAACCTCACGGGCGCGCGTGTGGAGATCGGCTACTTTCGCTTCCGGCCCTGGCTGTTTCAAATCACCATGCAGAAGCTGGTGATTCACGGGTCGGAGGGCGCGAATGCGGCGCCCCTGATTTCCGCTCGTGAAGTGGAAGCGGGTTTGAGCCCCACACAATTACTGCGCCGCCGCCTTCGCCTTCGCTACCTGGATGCCGACGGGCTGGAGATCCATATCCTGGTCAATCCGCAGGGCGTGAACAACCTGCCGATTGCCGGGGGACAAGCTTTGCCTCGCCAGGGCCTGGCGGGATTGATGAGTCTTTCCATTGGACGCCTGAACATCTCCCGCGCGGTGTTCTACTGGAACGACCAGCGGCAGGCTTTGGAGCTGGGCGCAAGGGACCTGGCCGTTCTGATCGCCTATGAACGCGGAGTCTACCGCGGCTCACTCTCCTCGTCCGCCACGACGGTCCAAATGCCCCAAGGGTCTTTACCCCCCATCAAATTCAACAGCCGATTTGACGCCTCTCCCGCCCGGCTGGCGTTCC
>JASIKV010000036.1 GCA_030049455.1 Terriglobia bacterium | reverse complement strand
CTGGCAGAAGCCGAAGTTTACGATCCCACCGCCGCGACTTTCAGCTCAACGGGAAGCTTGCAAGCTGCCACGGACAGCGCGGGCGCGGCCTTGCTCAACAGCGGTCAGGTGCTCATCGCCGGCGGCTATGGCAACGTCGGCGGATTTACCACCTCGCAGCTTTACGACCCGGCTTCGCTCACGCCGCCCAACCTTGTCTCCATTGCCATTGCCCCGGGCAATGTAACGCTGGGAGTCGGCGGCACGCAGCAGTTTACCGCCACGGGCACATTCAGCGACAACAGCCAACAGCAGCTTGGCTCTCTCTACTGGTACCCCGACAATCAAAGTATTCTGCGCGTTACATCTGACCTTTCCGATATGGGTTCGGTGGACGGCTTGGGGGCGGGGTCAGCAAACCTGTATGCCTGCGCTGGACCGGTCTGCGGGTCAGTTCCAGTTAATGTGGTGTCCGGAAGTCCCACCGCTTCCTTGAATGTGGATCTCTTGACCTTCGCGTCCCAAATCCTGGGAAATTCAAGTCCCAGTATGACCGCCACGCTGACGAATACCGGGAACGCCACTCTGGACATTTCGAATGTTTCGATTATGGGCTCGGATCCGAGTGACTTCATTATCACTGGGAACACCTGCGGAAGCACTTTGGATTTCACGGCCGGCTCCAACAGTTGCACGGTTACACTTGTATTCAACCCACAGGCCACGGGAGCGCGTACCGCCCTCCTCTTTTTCACCGATGACAGCGGCAACGTGCCCGGCAGCACCCAGGATGTCACGCTGAGCAGCGAGGGCCTCGCTCCACTTGCAATAACGACGGCATCGATTCCGGACGCCACGGCGGGCACTCTGTACAGCCTCACATTCCAGGCTACCGGCGGCACCGGCGCCTATTCGTGGAGCTATTCCCTGTCTATGGGTCAAAGCTTCCCGGCCTGCCTCGTGCTTACCGCCAGCCCGGGGACTCTGACGGGGCTTCCGACTACCGCGTGCGCGGGCAATTACACGTTCAACGTCACTTTAAAGGACTCGTTGAACAATCAACTGACCCAAACCTTTAGCATGAGCATCAATGCCTATCCTCCTGCCCTATGCGAATCGGGCAATGAGTCCATTCTGACGGGGCAATACGCTTTCAGCATCATCGGATATCGCGGCGCGGGCTTCCTTGGCAGGATCGGATCGTTCACCGCCGACGGTATGGGCAACATCACAGGCGGAGAGTTTGACAGGAATGGCCCCGGAATCACTGGCACGAACCCCGCAACCCTGCTGGCGAGCACTTACTCTGTGGGGTTTGATAACCGCGGGTGCGCGACATTCCTGGTGAGCGGTGGCGGCATGTTCATTACGCGCTTCGTGCTGGGCTCAATCTCCAGCGGAACTGCTCAGCAGGGAAGAATGATTGAATACGATGCGGTTAGTTCTTCGGAATTTGTGGGTACGGGCCAGATTCTGCAGCAAAGCACCTCCACGACCGCAAGCGCCTCCAACTTCGGCACACTCAGCGGCGGGTACGTCCACCTGCTGACCGGTTGGGATACCCAGGGAGGCAACGGGGGCGGCCGCTTTATCTGTGCCGGCGTCAGAACGGCCACTCCAACCTCCGGAGGCGCCGGGACATACTCGAACGGCGAGGAGTATTGCAACGACCAGGGATTTGCCCCCAGCAGCCCCACCACCGGCCTTACGGGTTCTTATACGGGAGTCGACGCCTACGGGCGATTCACGGAAGCCGTGGGCTCAACCGGCCTGGTGGGTTACCTGAATTCCGGAACTGCCGCCGGAGCCTTCGAGCTGACCTCCTCCATCAACGGCAACGACTTGGCTGTTCTGGCCGGTCAATCATACCAGCAGAGCGGCGGGCCTTACGATGCGGGGTCCATCAGCGGCGACGCCATCTACTACACCGATGGAATCGTCAACTCCACCAGCGGTGAAATCGAATTCGGCCTGGCCAGTTCCGATGGTGTCAGTATGTTGTCCATCAACCAGGATTACAAAAACCAGGCCGGAACATGGGTGAACAACGGCACCAGCGAAAGCTGCCCCTACACGGTGGCGGCCAATGGCCGGCTAACCTACTGCGCCGGTACAATGTATCTCTACGCTCCTTCCACCACCGTTGTAGCTAACAATGACAGCGGCGGCTCGGCCGGATACGTTGTGCCGCAAACCATCCCAGGCGGTGGCTTCACCAGCCTGAGCGGCGCGTTCTTTGGTTCTACCTTCGAGGTGGTTAATCAACAGGTGGAAACCGAGGATGATTACGTCACGCTCACCACGATCGCCGGTGGAGCGGTAACAGGGACGAGCATTGAAGACCAAAACTCGCCTGCCGGCCAGGAAGCAGACGGAGTTCAGACCATCAGCAACACGACGCTTGCCACCAGCGGGACGATCAGCACAATCAAGAACAGTACACCGCAAGTTTCGGGCGTCATGTTCGACACGTCCCATTTCCTGATCAGCAGCCATACCAGTTGTTCCGGCTCGGCCACTTGCTACCCCACCTTTGAAGTTCTCGGACCCACGGTGGCGGATTCTGTGGCCATAACCCTCAATGGCGCAGCTTCCGGCTCCGCAAATGTGAATGCCGGACAGACCTTGGGCCTGGCCGTGGCGATTACCGGCACCACCAACACCAACGTCACCTGGGCCATCAACGGCATCAGCGGCTTAAACAATGTGGCCACGGCATACGGGAGCATTACGGGAAATTATGCTTCCGGGTTCACCTTCACGGCCCCCGCGCGCCTGCCGGACGTGACCACCTACAACATCGTGGTCTACAGCAATGCGGATGCATCGCAGTCCGCGTCCATAACCGTAACCATCGTATCGTCGGGGAGCACGTCATCCTTGTCCATCACCACCACCTCGCTGCCCAGCGGGACCTTGAATACTCTTTACGATGTACCCCTCTTGACCAATGGCGGGACTTTGCCGGTATCCTGGACCGTTTCCAGCGGCACGCTGCCCGCCGGGATCCGCCTGGTTAATGCCCCCAACGGTGTGGGAATTCTCACGGGAGCGCACACCGTCTCATCGGGAGTGTTCAACTTTACCTTGGCGGCTACCGATTCCACTTTGCCGACGGCGAATACAGCCACGCAGGCATACACGTTGGTGATGAACACCCAACCGGTAACTTTCACACTCACGGCTCTGCCGAATGGCCAGGTGGGAATCCCGTACGGCGCGGACGTGACCGCAAGCGGCGGCACGCATCCCTATACCTACAGCATCACGGCGGGCGCGTTGCCCACGTGGGCAACCCTAAATACCAGTACGGGCATGATTTCCGGCACACCCACCGTGGCCGGGATCGGGACCTCCAACTTCACTATTACCATCACCGACTCGACTACGCCCACGCACGTCACAGCGTCGGAGGCGCTGAGCATCACCATCAATGCCGCGGGCGCCCTTGCCTGCCAGGACTCCGGCAGCGAAGCCCTGCTGAGCGGGCAATACGCGTTCAGCCTGACGGGCTTTACCTCCACGGGTTATCAGGCGGTCGTGGGTTCGATCACGCTGGACGGCAGCGGGAACATCACGGCCGGCGAGGTCGATGCCAGCGGCGTGAACGGCGCGCAGACCTCAACCGTTACGACCGCGAGCAGCTCCTACTCGGTGGGCTCGAATAATCTGGGCTGCGCGACCGTAGTGACCACTTTCGGCACCTTTAACTTGCGATTCTCCATCGGCAACTTTGTCTCCAACGTCGCCACGGCAGGCCGCCTGGTGGAGTGGGACAATCCCTACAACTCCGGCACTTACTTTGCGGCCACAGGCGCAATCAAGCAGCAGACTCCTGCGAACTTCTCGGCTGACCTGAGCGGCAGCTATGTTGTGTCCTCTTCGGGATGGGATACTTCCAAATCCAAAGCGGTCGCTTTTGCCGGAGCTGCCAACGCAGGCAGCGGAGCATTCACCAATCTGGAGTTCGATGAAAACGATGGCGGCACGGTCAGCAACACAACGGGCTTGGGAGGCACTTACTCCACTTTCGACACGAATGGCCGCGGGACTACCAGCTTCCCCTCCGGAGCGACCACGGTCTCCGCCGGAGTCGTATACATGGTGTCGACCGGCGAGCTGTTCTACCTGCAATCGTCCACGCCTTACGTGGCGGGCGAATTCCAGCAGCAGACCGTGCCCAGCGGCGGTTTTGTGGCAGGTTCGTTCAGCGGGCCTCTGGCTTTCTATTACTCCGAGTTAAATAGCTCACCCGACGGAGAGGCGGCCATTGGCCTGATCAGTGCCGACGGATCAAGTTCGGCCAGCGTCACCGAATATGATGACTACGCCGGCACGACTTCAACCTATACGCCGACCTGTCCCTACTCCGTGGCTGCCAACGGCCGCATCACGTTCACCAGCGGCGGCACGTGTGGAAGCCACCCGCCGCTGTTCTATCTGATCTCCGCCAACACCGGCGTGCAACTCTTCGGCGATAACGGTGTTGGGTTTGGCCGGGTGTTCCCGCAGGTGGGCGGACCCTTTAGCAGCGCATCTTTGAACGGCAATTACTTCGAGGGCGATGGCCAGGTGACCAGCTTTAACATTATTTCGGCCGCGAACGGTGAGGATATAGGAGTAGGAGCCTTTTCGGTGAACGGCATGGGAGGCTATGGCGGCTACATTGACTATACCGGGTTGAACGGCCAGACTGAAGACAGCTTCAATGTTGGCACCATCGGGTCGATCAATTCCAATGGCACTTTTGGTTCACCGACCGTCACCAACATTATCGTTTCCGGGTCGCTTGTCATTGCCATCGACAACTCGGGCTCGCCAATCCCCATTATTCAGTTGCTCTTTCAATAGTCACTGATCTTGCGCAATCGGGCCCCGTCCGTCAGATGTCGGACGGGCGCCCCCTGAGCGCAAATCGGCTCCGCCAGTTTCATGGGGCTTCATTCTGCGCTCAGGATCATCTTTTCAAATCTTTCGTCCAATCGGTAACAAGCACCAGCGGCGGGGATGAGACTTGTTCCGCTTTGCTCATCAGGAAGCGTTTACCGTCGGGAGACACAGCATATCCACGGGCGTTAGGGCCTGAGTCTGTGAGGGGCTGCTGGAAGAGTTCCTGCGGCGTCCCGATTTCGACGGCGGAGCCTTTCTCCTGGATACTCGCCTCCATCAACTTCCCATCCAGCGTAAGGTAATAGATGGCGCTGCCATCATGTTTCCACATCGGCTGCACACCGCCGCCCTGCGACACCCCCCATTTGCCTCCACCCGCCGGAAACGGCGAGAGATAGATCTGATAACTCCCCGACTCATCGGATTGATAGGCCAGCCAGCGGCCGTCCGGTGAGAAGACTGCGGCAGAATTGTTGAAATCTGTTTGAAGGTAGGCGTAAGGTTTGCGGTCGCCAAAAAGCGGCATCACCCAAATGCCATACTTGGGCTTTCCTCTCGGGGCAAGAGACGAAAAAAGGATGTAACGGCCGTCCCGCGACCAGTCGCTGAGGAACTTGCTGGCCTCCGATTCGACCAGAATTTCTTCCTTGCCCGCCCCGGAAGCGTCCTTGGCGAAAATGTCGAATTCGCTTTCGCGCAAGCCTGTGTAAGCGACGCGCGTGCCGTCGGGGGACCACACCGGGTACCTCGTGACCCTCGAACCAAAGGAAAATCGGGTTTGGACGCCCCGCGCCAGGTCCTTGAGCCAAATATCCGTTCCTCTTCCCGCTTCATCGACCGTCGAATATGCCACATGCTTCCCATCGGGGGAGATCCAGGGGTCGTTAGCGCCCGGCTGGCCCAACGTCTCCAACTCCTTTCCGCTCTCATCAAACCAGGTGAGCTGTCCTCCCCGTGATTGGCCCCTGCCGATTTCGTAGACAAGCAGGCCGGTCTGGGAAACACCGAAGATGCCGAGGCGATAGAGCAAGGGCGAAGCGACGTGTTCGGCGACGGGGAAGGCTTCGCCTTTCAGTTTCAGGCTGCCCGCGTCAAATCCCTGCGCCATCAGGGTCTCGCCGCGAAGGAAGAGCAGATATCCCGGTGCAGCGTATTGGGCGTCGGAATCGGCCTGAAGGAGAAACTCCAGCTTGTCGGATCCCACCTCCCCGGCATAGATTCCCAGCCTGGAGGTTCCGGTTGCTGCCAGGTCTCCACTTAGGAAAAGAAAGTGCCGTCCGTCGGGCAGGAATACCGGCCAGCGGTTGCTGAAATTTCCCTCTGTTCGATTGGGGCTGGCAACAGGGTTGGGAGTTCCGCCACCCACCGGGACGCTTGAGAGCCCGCCCAGTGCGCGTGCCGCGAAAATGATGACATCTTTGCCCCAGGCGCCGCCGCGCGCGCTATCCGCATCGCACACCAGCCAGGGGGGCCCGCCCGTCACGTCAATCTTCTTCAGCTTGCTGTCCTGAAAATAGCCGATATGCCGGCTGTCCGGTGACCAGAAGGGAAATTCTCCGCCTTCGGTGCCTTCCAGACGCTGCGCGCTCAGCGAATCGAGCGGCCGCACCCACAGCGCCTCTTTGCCCGTGGCATCGGTGGCGGGAAAAACCAGTCGCGCTCCATCCGGTGAAAGAGCCGGCGCGCCTTGGGGCGAGTTGAACTCAAACTTAACGTTTTCCGGCGCAGTAATCAGCGCGCGGATGGAGGGTGCGGCCGCTGGCCGGCCGAAATACGCGACGGCGAGGGCCACGGCCGCCACCAGGCTGGCAGTAACCACGGCCCAGGGAAGGGCCCTTTGTAGCGCGGGTGTCCCCACCCGCGACTCTTTCGCCAGTGTGGACACCGGCGCTACAGCCCCGCTCAGGATTTCTTCAATGATAATCCGCGCTTCGCCGATGGCCTGCAAGCGGCGCCGCGGATCTTTTTCCAGGCAACGGCGCAGCAGTCTTTGAATCGAAGGCGGAGTCGAGGCGGGCAGCGATTGCCACTCCGGTTCGGCACGCACCACGGCGGCAAGCACGTCGGTAACCGTCTCACCCGTGAAGAGCTGATGCCCTGTGAGCATTTCGAAAAGCACGCAGCCGAACGCCCAAATGTCCGCGCGGCGGTCCACCGGCTTGCCCTTGGCCTGCTCAGGCGCCATGTAGGCGGCTGTGCCGAGAATGACGCCTGCCTGAGTGGCGGCAATGCTGATGGTGGGGGAATTCGCGCGATTCGTGCCCGCAGCGTCCGTGGCCAGAGCTTTGGCCAGCCCGAAATCCAGCAGCTTCACCGTCCCGTCGCCGGCCATCTTCACATTCGCGGGCTTCAAGTCGCGGTGGACGATGCCCTTTTCGTGCGCATACTCCAAAGCTTCGGCGATCTGCCGGGCCACGGGAAACGCTTCATCCAGGGGCATTGGACCTTGGGCGGTCCGGTCGGAAAGCGTGGGCCCATCGACCAGTTCCATCACCAGGGCGCGCGTGGAAGTGGTTTCTTCCACGCCATAAATCGCCGCCAGATTGGGATGGCTGACCGAGGCGAGCGTCTGCGCCTCGCGTTCGAAGCGCGCCATGCGCTCGGCGTCATTGGCAAAGGCCTCCGGCAGAACCTTTAGCGCCACTTCGCGGCCCAGCTTGGTGTCGCGCGCGCGATAGACTTCACCCATCCCGCCCGCGCCGAGCGGTGCGAGGATTTCATAGATTCCCAGCCGGGTTCCGGTTGTCAAAGGCATGGCCTGGCGCAGGATTATAGCAGACGGCAGTGTTCGGGAATTATTCCATGCGCAAGGCAACGACGGGGTCAACGCGAGCGGCGCGCCGGGAGGGAATCCAGGCTGCCAGCGCCGCTGTCACCGCGAGCACGCTTGTGGCGATCAGCACCGATGCGGGATCAGCAGGCGAGACTTCGAAAAGCAATCCGTGAATGCCGCGCGCGAGCGCGAACGATCCGCCCAGGCCGATCGCCACGCCGATGGCCGTCCAGGTTCCCGC
>JASIKV010000319.1 GCA_030049455.1 Terriglobia bacterium | reverse complement strand
TCCGGTCAAGGTTTTGAAGCGGGTTGCCATTGCCGTCCACAACCATTACATCCACGTTGACCAGATTGGTGGTGGTGGAAAGCGAATAGATCTGATTGGGATTTATCTTTTCCGGCTCGCTTTCCGGCTGGGGCGTCGAGGGCTGAGCAGTGGACGGCTGCGAAGGAGCCGGCTGCGACTTTTTGGGAACCAGAACCGTCTCTCCCACGTCGGGCTGCGGGCCGGGGCTTTGTTGTTGCCCGCCTGATTGGGGATCCTGGGATTGGGCGAACCAGTGCGGGGGAAAGCTTGCCAAAAGCAACAGGCCGAAAACCCCAGTCATTACTGTAATAGGCAGATACTTCTTCTTCTTACTCACAACACACCCCCTGCAACCTTCCGGGTTGATAAATCATATGATGCCATCGGCCCCACTCAGGGTCAACCCGAAGGGACGTTAAGTTTCCTTATAAAACGTCGAGGGAAGTGGTACTGAAAATTAGATGATTCCAATGCGTAGTGCCAGTTTAGAGTGGCATACTGCATATGGTACTGTAGTACCATTGCTAGGATTCCTTGGATAGCGGTACAGTTTCGGTCGGAAGATTTCTGGCATCTTGGAGGATTGAGGTGTCTGGAGACTCTAACCTCATTTTCGGTCCAAAAACCGGGTGGGCGAGGAGTGTCTAGAAACATATTGACAATGCATAGATAATTCGATAGGCTTTCCGTCCAGATGGGGAAGTTTTAAGAAGATTTCACTTGACTAACTGGAGGAAAGTCATGAAGAATTATCTACTAGCGTCTTTGCTGGCATTGCTGGTTGCGCTGAGCACGGTTACGCTCCGGCGAAGCGTTGTCGGTATCGGTGGGACACCCGCTCCGATTCCGCCCATGAGTTCGTCACTGGGCATCGGCGGCACGCCCGCACCGATTCCGCCTATGGCGAGGTAAGTTGCTTCCGGTCGATATGAGCGACGCGGAGGCAACTGCGCATTAGACGCAGTTTCGTGGCGTTCATGACCGACCAAATCCTAATTCACGGCCTTCAGTATGGGATATATGTCCTGGAAGGCGCGTTGTGTCTGCTCCTTGCGAAGCAGGGTGCATGGCGCAGCCGTCTGGGCTTTTGCGTTTATGTGACCCTCCTGTTTGTCCTGGACGGAGTAGCCCGTCCGGCAGTCCTCGATCATTTTGGCCGCACTTCGATGCAATTCGCCTATTTCTATTGGCTTACCGATGTGGCGCTGGCGATGGGAGCCTTCCTGTTGACTTGCGGCTTTTTCCGGCGAGCATGCGCTCGTGAAGAAAAGCTGTGGCGATTCGTTAGATTGCTCTTAATTTTCGTCTTCGTTCTTGTGGTGGCCATTTCAGCCCTCAGCCTTACCCGCCATTATACGCAGCTCTATACGGTCTTTATTGTGGAGTTCAGCCAGAACCTTTACTTCAGTTGTCTGGTCCTGAATACATTGCTCTTTGTGATGATCCAGCAGTTCGCCATTGAAGACGACGAGCTGGGATTGCTGGTGTGCGGCATGGGTCTGCAGTTCGCCGGGGAAGCAGCCGGTCTGGCGCTTTTGCACCTGACCTCCGGCGGGGACTTTGCACGCGAACTCTTCAGCTTCCTGAACCCCATTTGCACACTGGGGATGTTGATCACCTGGATCTATGCCGTAACGAAGACTCCCCAGTCGGTTCCCGTCGACTCACTGGCGGGAAAGCAGACAGCCCTGGCGGAGGCAGTCCTGGAATAATGCGTAGCTGCGAGGTGCAAGCATGTTCATGGCGGCCCTGATCTTGATACTATCCACGGGGCTCTTTTTCTTCTATCTCCAGGCAGTATGCCAGAAGATTCTACGGCGGCAGTTCTCTCAGGAATTCTTCCAATCCATCGTTAACGCCAATCGATTGGAATTTCCGTCCGTTCGCAAGGCCATCGAGGATTTCGGCTCGCCGGTCGAGTACCCGCGCCTGACGCTGACGCTGAAGTGCGATTTCCTGGCACTCACCTACCTGCTGAAGAACGCAGCTAACGTGAATCAGCGCTACAGCTACGAGGAGCGCCTGCTGATCGTTTACTTCAAGCTGATGTTCGCCTCACTGGTCACGCGGCATTGGCTGAAGCTGCGCGAAACGCCGGCGGCCCTGAAGCTGACAGCCATTCTCGAGTACTTCGCGAATGTGGTGGGAGAGCGCGTCAATACGGTGAGATTCGGAAACCTGACCGCCTCCGACTATCTTCTGAACCTCTAATCGCGCCCGCCTGCGGGAAACCCTGGAATTCCTGTCTTCCCAATCCGTCATTTCCGGAAGAGGTTTTTGCCTCTTCAACCCCCTTCAAATCCAGCCGAGGAGCTCGATTTCAGGCGCGTACTGGTGCATTTTGAACTTGTAGCGGCGAGTTTACCTCGCCAAATGGCGGCATAAAGCCGCCTCTACTTCAAACTGCACCACTACCTTCAGGCGCACTTTGCTTGACAATAGTTAAGCTCGTCAAATAGCATAGAAAGTCCAGCATATTTCGACTGCACTGGGGGCTTCGGGATTCGTATCCCCACGCAGGCTGAGATCAAATGTTTGACGCACTTCAAGACCGGCTGCAAGGCGTTTTCAAGAACTTGCGCATTCAGGGAGTCCTGAACGACGAGGTGGTGGACCAAACCCTGCGCGAGGTTCGCGTAGCGCTGCTCGAAGCCGACGTTAACCTTAATGTTGTTAAGGATTTGCTCGACCGCGTGCGAGTGATGGCGCGGGGCGAAGAAGTGCGCTCCAGCCTTTCGCCGGTTCAGGAAGTCATCCGAATTGTTCGCGACCAATTGATCGAAATCCTGGGCCGCGAAGTTTCACTCCTCACTTTTTCCAAGGAATACCCCACCGTCTTCCTGATGGTTGGCCTGCAGGGCTCGGGCAAGACGACTACTTCCGGCAAATTGGCGCAGTGGCTCGCCGGACGCAAGCGCCGCCCGATGCTGGTTTCGACCGACGTCTACCGTCCCGCCGCGCGCGAGCAGTTGGCGGTGATCGCCAAGGCCATTCACATCCCCATTTTCACGGGCGAAGGGATCGACTCACCTATTGAGCTGGCCAACGCCGCGCGCAAGGACGCTGCCGACCGCGGCCACGACGTCTTGATTGTTGACACCGCCGGCCGCCTGCACATTGACGAAGAGCTGATGAACGAAGTCAGCGAACTGCGCACCAGGCTGCGCCCCAGTGAAGTGCTTCTGGTGGCCGATGCCATGATCGGGCAGGACGCCGTGCGCAGCGCCCAGGAATTCCACGAGCGTCTGGGAACCACCGGCGTGATCCTGACCAAGCTCGATGGCGACGCCCGCGGCGGCGCGGCGCTTTCCATCCACCACGTCACC
This sequence comes from Terriglobia bacterium, assembly GCA_030049455.1. Classification (GTDB taxonomy): domain Bacteria; phylum Acidobacteriota; class Terriglobia; order UBA7540; family UBA7540; genus Bog-366. The sequence goes on along the minus strand of JASIKV010000319.1, from coordinate 5,658 downwards.
GGCCAGCCCATCAAGTTCATGGGTGTCGGAGAAAAATACGACCAACTGGAAGTCTTTTATCCCGAACGAATCGTTTCCCGCATCCTGGGCATGGGCGACATCCTCTCGCTCATTGAAAAAGCCGAGCAGAAAATTGACAAGCAGAAGGCTATTGAGGTCCACCGCAAGCTGCAAACCGATACGTTTTCGCTGGAGGACTTCCGCGACCAGTTGAGCCAGGTTCGCAAGATGGGACCCATGGAGCAGATGCTGGGCATGCTGCCCAAAGTGGGAATCTTCAAGGACGCCTCGAAAGTGAAGGTCGAGGAGAAAGAGCTGATTCATATTGAGGCGATCATCGATTCCATGACGCCGCAGGAGCGGCGCAATCACGAGATCATTAACGGCAAGCGCCGCAAGCGCATCGCGCGCGGAAGCGGCACTTCCGTGCAACAGGTCAATCAGGTCTTGAAACAATATTTCCAAATGCGCAAAATGATGAAGTCCATGAGTCAGAACCTTCTGGGCAAGGGGCTCAACCGGCTGCGCATGCCGGTGGGGCCGGGAGCGTAATCGATTCCCTGGGGCAGGGTCATTGACGCAGATAGTGGTCTGCAAATGCCTTTGACCAAAGTTCGGTAAAGAAAGGCGAACAGACCAACTCTAAGCGCCAGTAAAACATCATAAAGAGAGGTGAAGATTGTTAAGAATACGCTTGGCTCGAACGGGAGCCAAAAAGAAGAGTACGTACCGAGTGGTGGTGATCGATCGCGAGCGGGCCCGCGACGGACGATTCGTGGAAATTGTCGGCCATTACAATCCCCGGCAGTCTCCTCCGGAAATCAAGTTGAACCGCGAGCGGGTGGATTATTGGATCGGGCGGGGGGCGCAACCTTCGGAGACTGTCCAAAGTTTCCTGAAGAAGCCTCACGCGACGCCTCCTCCGGCCTGAGAATTTCAGCCGGAATCTGCGCCCGCCGCGGCGCCGGCACGAGTGGCGAGTATCGGGTCTCAACCACAACCGTTCCTACAGACCTTGGCACATCAACTCAAGTGCGCGGGAGGGGCAGATGAGAGAGCTAATCGAAGCCATTGCCAAAGCGCTGGTGGATAATCCCGAACAGGTTTCTGTGCGGGCAGTGGAAGGCGAGCAAGTGACCGTCCTGGAATTGCGGGTGCATCCCTCCGATTTGGGGAAGGTGATCGGGAAACAGGGGCGCACGGCGCGCTCCGTTCGCACCATCCTCAACGCCGCCGGCATGAAACTGAAAAAGCGTTTTACTCTGGAGATTCTGGAGTAGGAGGCTGTAGTTTCAAGGCTGGCCGGAAGTGGCGTGAAAGGCGGGAGGAGCATTGGCGCAAAATACCGCCGGTCAATTCCTGGCCATCGCGCGCATCCTGCGGCCACAGGGACGCAAGGGAGAAGTTGCGGCGGAGATCCTTACGGATTTCCCGGAACGATTCAGCGGTTTGCAATCGGTTTTCCTGGAAGCTCCCGGTCAGACTCCCCGGTCGATCGGCGTTGAACGCTCCTGGCCACACAAAGGCCGAATCATCCTGAAATTTTCAGGAGTGGATACAATCGAGGGCGCCTCGCGCCTGCGCGGGCTCGAAGTGCTTGTCCCTTGGGAGCAGCGCACGCCGCTTCCCGCACACCATTACTATTTGTGCGAATTGCAGGGATGCCGGGTGGTTTGGGAGCGGCGGGGAAAGGAAATCGGGACGGTAGCCGAAGTCGAAGCCACGGGCGGCGTGGACATTCTTCACGTCAAACGCCAGGATGGAAAGGGAGATGTGCTGATTCCTCTCGCGCAGGAAATCTGCACGCAGATCGACCTTTGTGCGCGAAGGATCGTGATCGATCCGCCGGAGGATTTGCTGGAAGTGAACGAGCCGGAAGGAGTCAGGGATAAAGACTAGGGATCGAAGGACGCGTATGCGAGGCCTTTTACCCTTTACCCTTTAACTTTTATCCCTTACCCTTTCTTGATGACCTTGGATGTCATCACCATCTTCCCGGAATTCTTCCGCAGTATCCTGGAGCAAGGGCTGCTGAAGAGGGCCATGGCGTCGGGGCAGGCGGCGATCCGGCTGCACGATTTGCGTGATTACACCGACGACCGCCACCGCACCGTGGATGACCGGCCATTCGGCGGCGGGCCCGGGATGGTTTTCAAGCCGGAGCCGGTTTTCCGCGCAGTCGAAGCGCTTCGAAGCGAGGAGCAAGAAAGAGACTTTCGGGTCGTACTGCTCACCCCGCAGGGGCGCTTGCTGACCCAGGCGGTGGCGGAAGAACTCTCACGTGTTGCGCACCTGGTTTTGATCTGCGGACGCTACGAAGGCGTGGACGAGCGAGTGGCGGAACACCTGGCCACCGATGAAATCTCGATTGGCGATTTCGTGCTGAGCGGTGGCGAGCTGCCCGCGGCGATTTTGATGGAGGCGGTCGTTCGCCTGATCCCGGGCGTTCTGGGAAACGAAGAGTCGAGCCAGCAGGATTCCTTCGCATCGCCGGATGGGACGACCCGCAGCGGCGCGCACGGGCTGCTCGATTGCCCGCATTACACGCGCCCGGCGGATTTTCGCAGTTGGAAAGTGCCGGAAGTTTTGCTTTCCGGCGACCATGAGCAGATTCGCCAGTGGCGGCGAAGGGAGGCACTGCAAAAAACCCGGAAGCGCCGCCCGGACTTGCTGGCCAAAATTACTTTGAGCAAGGAAGACCGCGAGTGGCTGGAATCGCTCGAGAAGAGCATGTAGCGCCATCCCCGCCAAGGCGGGACCGGCAAATGCCGCCTCAAGGGCGGCTCTACTAGATGGGGAGAATGAAAACATGAATGCGCTCGAAAAAGTCGAACAATCACAAATGAAACAGGGTGTCCCGGCTTTTCGCTCCGGAGATACCGTGCGCGTCCACGTCAAGATCAAGGAAGGCGAAAAGGAAAGAATCCAGGTCTTCGAGGGCACGGTGATCGGCCAGCGCCGCGCCCGCAACCACTCCACGTTCACCGTGCGCAAGATTTCCTTCGGTCACGGCGTGGAGCGAATTTTCCCCCTGCACTCGCCGGTGGTGGACAAGATAGAAGTGGTGCGCTCCGGCCGCGTGCGCCGCGCCAAGCTCTACTACCTGCGCAAGCTGCGCGGCAAGGCCGCCCGCCTGCGCTCCGCCCAAGGCGAGCAGGAAGCGTAACGTGGCCGCGTTGCGCGCAGGGCTAGGCGCCGCACCAGACAATCTGCACGTCGTAGCGCCGAAAGGTTCTGTCTGCGGTCAAAATCGCCATTCCTTCGGTCCGCGCCTGAGCGATCAGCAGCCGGTCGAAAGGGTCGCCATGATGCGCGGGAATTTTCGAAACTGCCAGGGTGTGACTGTGCTTGATCGGAAGAGGCAGAATGCGCTGCTCAGTCATACGCTCCGGAACGTAACTCTCTGGAGGTTCAGGAAGGGGGAGTTTTCCCTTGGCCCACTTGATGGCGATCTCCCACGAACTGGCTGCCGATAAATACAGCTCTTCCTCGCCGCGAATAATCAGGTCGCGAGCCTCGGAGCGAATCCGCCCGGAGTCTGTCAGGCTCCACAGCCAAACGGACGTGTCCAGAAGGTATTTCACCGGCGACGCCGCTTGCCTCCGCGCTTGGCCGGTTTGCCCATCGACAAGTTATCGGCCTCAAATGCGGCAAGAAGGTCCGGGGGCAGCGGATCGTCAAAGTCCTCGGGCACTTCGAAAACTCCCTTGTCGAGGTCTAATGGGCGCGGCGCCTTTGTGGGCTCGATCAAAACCAATCGCGCAATCGGCACTCCCGCACGGGCGATGATGACTTCCTCGCCCTCCGTGATGCGCCGGAGCAGCCGGGAAAGATGCGTCTTGGCCTGATGGACGTTGACTTCCATAAGGCTATAGTGGACTAAGTAGTGGACTAAGTCAAATCAGCCCGTCTGCGCATGAGCAGTGAAAAGCTTTTCGCCGGCTGGCGCAGACGCGTTGTCAGTGTCTGCGTCTCCCACTCGCGTCACCTCAGTGTAAACCATTAGAAACGCAGACATTGTAGGGCATGTCTGCGCCAGCCGGCGAGGGCGAGAGGACTTGCAATATGAACAGAAGACAATTCCTGAAAACCTCCGGATCAGCGGCGTTGTTGTCCGTGCCGGCGCGACAGGTATGCGCCTCAGGCGGATTCCGGCGGCGCCGGCCCTCCGATGCGGCCTGGCCCTCGGAAGCTGAGTGGAAACGCCTGCATGACGATGTCGGCGGAAACCTGGTTCCTGTCAATTCTCCACTCACTGCGCTTAAAGCCGACCCGGCGAGCCCTGCTGCCAAGGAATATCTCGCCAACATTCGGAACCCCTACTATATCGGTGACCATCCCGGACTGACGCAATCCCTGGGCTGGGTGGATGCATGGGCCAGCCAGCCGAGTGTCTACGCCGTGGCCGCCACCAGCGCACAAGACATTGCCGCGGCGGTGAGGTTCGCGCGCGAGCACGATTTGCGCCTCGTCGTGAAGGGCGGCGGACACAGCTATCTAGGCACGTCAAATGCTCCCGATTCGCTTCTTGTCTGGACTCGGCACATGCACGATGTCGCGTTGAATCCGGCTTTCGTGCCGCGCGGATGCGAGGGCAAGGCCGCGCCGCAGCCTGCTGCCACTGCGGGCGCCGGAACCATCTGGATGCAGGCTTATGACGCGGTCACGACTCGCGGTGGGCGCTACGTTCAGGGCGGCGGCTGCACGACGGTGGGCGTGGCGGGCCTGGTTCAAAGCGGCGGTTTCGGAAGCTTTTCAAAGCACTACGGCACGGCAGCGTCGGGATTGCTTGAGGCCGAAGTGGTGACGGCTGACGGCAAAATCCGCATCGCCAATGCCTGTACGAATTCCGACCTGTTTTGGGCGCTTAAGGGTGGAGGAGGCGGCAGTTTCGGAGTGGTGAGCCGCGTGACGCTGCTCACTCACGATTTGGCGGAGTGGGCGGGCGGGGCATTTTTCGACGTCAAGGCGGCCAATGAAGCCGACTATCGTGAACTGGTGCGCGCCTTTGTCAGTTTCTACCATGACAATCTCTTCAACGACCATTGGGGCGAGTCGGCTCACTTCCTTGCGGAGAACTCGCTTGAAATCCGCATGGTCTCCCGCGGCATTGACTCGGCGGAGGCGCGAAAAGTCTGGCAGCCTTTTTTGGATTTCGTGGCGCACTCGCCGCAGAAGTATACCTTGGGCGGCGATCAGGTGATCGGAAGCATGCCGATGCGCGCCTGGTGGGATGTGGACTGGCGAAAGGAGCACCACCAGCATGCGTTCAATGCAGATTCGCGTCCGGGCGCATCGCCCAACAACGTCTGGTGGACAGGGGACAGCGGCCAGGTGAGTTGGTTCATCTGGGCGTACGAATCGCAGTGGCTTCCGGCGTCGTTGCTCAAAGGCGACTCGCAGGAGAAGCTGGCCGATGCGCTGTTTAAAGGCTCTCGCCACACCGAAATTGAATTGCACTTCAACAAAGGCCTGGGAGGAGCGCCGGCGGAAGCGCTGGAGCGATCGCGTGACACGGCCACAAATCCCGCCGTGCTCGATGCCTTTGCTCTGGCGATCATCGCGGACGGCCAGGGGCCCGCTTACCCGGGAATTCCCGGCCATGAGCCCGATATGGCTGAGGGTCGCCGGGCCGCTGCGCGGGTTCACGCCGCCATG
>JASIKV010000318.1 GCA_030049455.1 Terriglobia bacterium | reverse complement strand
CGCCTCCTATGGCCGCGGGGCCATGGTCTGCCGACGCATGGGCAATGGACCTTGGGGAGCGCCTTCCATGTTTACGGTTGGTGGCGCCAACGTAGGATTTCAGATTGGCGGTCAGGAAACCGATTTCGTTTTGGTGGTCATGAACGCCAGCGGCGCAGAAAAGCTTCTGCACGACAGCACCAAGCTTGGCGCTGATGCTTCGGTCGCGGGCGGTCCCGTGGGGCGCACGGCCGAGGGAGCCACGGACCTGCAAATGCGGGCGGAAATCCTTACTTATTCGCGCTCGCGCGGAGTGTTTGCGGGAATTTCGCTCGACGGCCAGATGTTCAAACAGGACCACGAGTCCAACGAAAAGCTCTACGGCAAGAAAGTCGCGCCGGAAGACATTCTCTTTAAAGGCATGGTGGCGCCACCCCCCGCGGCAGGAGCGCTGGATTCGGAGTTGACCCGCATTTCGCCCCGCGGTGGTGAACCTTTTCGTCCGCGATAGAGCCTGGGAGTTGCAATCACGCCGCGGGGTTCGCTTCTTCGTGTTCCGGCAGAAAAATTTGGAAGCACGCGCCTTTTCCGGGTTCGCTGGTCACATGGATCGATCCGCGGTGGTCGTCTATGATTTTAGAAACGATGGAGAGGCCGAGACCCACTCCTGTCTCCTTAGTGGTGAAGAAGGGGTTGAAAATCTGCTCGCGTAGTTCCGCCGGAATTCCCGGGCCCGTGTCCTGAAAGATAATCTTCACGCCGCGCCTGCTCTCGGTGACGGGCATGGCTTCCACTCGCAGCGTTCCGCCCTCGCGACCCATCGCTTCGTAGGCGTTCAGCGCCAGATTGGTGAACACGCGCTCCATCAAATCCGCATCAAGCATGATTTTCGGCAGGTCCGGGGCGAAATTCCGCTCGACCTCTACCTTGGCATCCGGCCAACGGTCGCGCGCCGCCTTCAGTGACCGCTCAATTAGCGGCGGGAGTTGCTCCTCGTGCTGCTCCAGGTGATGCGGCCGAGCAAAATCCAGAAAACGCGTCACCAGGGCGTTCATGCGATTGACTTCGCTCGAAATGTATCCTGCCAGCTCGGTGGTGATGGAGTCGGAATCGGCGACCTTGCGCATCAAGGTCTCCGCCGAACCCTTGATGACGGCCAGGGGATTACGCAATTCGTGCGCCAGGCCACCGGAGAGCTGCCCGAGCGCGGCCAGCCGTTCCGAGCGGCGCGCTTCCTCCTGCGCCTGCTCGAGCTGCCGGTTGGTTTCCGCGAGCGTCTCGGCAAGTTGCCGGTAGCGTTCGGCTTGCCGGCGGTTCTCGGTCACAAATCGATTGACGATGAGGGCGGCCAGGAAGAAGAACAGGTTGCGGATGGCTAATTCCGCGGCGCCCTCTCCCGTCAATTCGTATTCCGTCAGCTTCCAGATGACGAACGACCAGTATGTGACGCACGTCAGAATCGTCCAGGCCAGTGTCGCCCAAACGTCAAAGTACATTGCGGCGGTGACTACTGGCAAGAAGTAGATCAGGTAGTAGCTGCTGTCAATTCCGCCCGTGTGATCCACCAGCAGTGATCCGAGGCAGATTTTCAGCAGAACGATGTAGAGGCGCCCGCGTTTGGGCAACGACTCCAGGAAACGGTGCTCAAATATTTGCAGAAGGCCGATGGCGAACAGGATAAGGTACTTGTGAAATTCCGGTTCCGGCTCGGGAGCCTGCCCGCTCGGTGGAAGCGCAGCAAGGCCAACCAGAAAAAAAACCCACAACAAGTCCATCCAGGCGAAACTGTGCCGCTGCTTCATTGACTGCTACTCTCGCTCGCCCAAAATAGCACGAAGGGACTGGGCGGCATACGCCGCCTCTTCATGGGTCATCTCGGGATAAAGCGGCATGCTGATGACGCGTTCGCAGGCGCGCTCCGTGTGCGGAAAATCGCCCTGCCGGTAGCCCAACGACTGGTAGGGTTTCTGTAAATGAATGGGTAGCGGATAATGGACACCCGTGCCCACTCCTCGTTCTTTTAACTTGGCGCGAACCGCATCGCGATCCGCCACATAAACCACAAAGAGGTGATCGACGCGCTCGTCCGCGGCACTGGAATCCTGAAGGTCCACGCACGCGCCGGCCAGTTGGCGGCGATAGATTTCCGCCAGCTCTCTGCGCCGCACGTTCCATTTATCCAGGCGTCGCAGCTTAAGCCGCAGGATCGCACCTTGAAAGCCGCTCATACGATAGTTGAACCCGATGCTGTCGTGAAAGTAGCGCTGAGACTCGCCGTGCGACCGCAACGCCCGGGCCTGCGCGGCGATGGCGTCATCATTGGTGGTGAGCGCACCGCCTTCTCCGTACGCGCCCAGGTTTTTTGAGGGATAAAAGCTGAACGCCGCCGACTGGCCGAAGCCGCCCACGCGCGCGCCGTGATAGCGCGCGCCGTGCGCCTGGCACGCGTCCTCAATCACCGTCGCTCCGTGCTGCGCGGCGATTTTCAGGATGGGGTCCATTTCCGCGGGAAGGCCGTAAAGGTGCACGGGTAGAATGACGCGCGTGCGCTTTGTAACCGCCGCGGTGATTTTCGAATGATCGATGTTCGCCGTGCGCGGGTCAATATCCACGAACACCGGCCGGGCGCCGGTGTAAGAAATCGCTTCCGCCGTGGCGATAAAACTGTTCGGCGTGGTAATGACTTCGTCGCCGGACTTTACTCCCGCTGCGAGCAGCGCCAGATGCAGCGCACTGGTCCCGGAATTGAGCGCCACGCAGTGCTTTACCCCGCAGTAGGCCGCGAATTCCTGTTCGAAGGCGTCGACATCTTCTCCCTGAATGAACGCTGCCTTGCTTCCCGCACAATCGAGCGCGGCCAGAACCTCTTCGCGCAGCGAAGCGTATTGGGCCTTCAGGTCGAAGTAGGGAACGTTCATGCAATTCCAGGATGAGGATATACGATGCTTTCCCTGGCCATTAAAGCTCAATCTGCAATTCTATTCCCGGCAACTGAATTTGTCATGGTGGATATCACAACAATCCTCCCGCAGTGCCAGGTCTGCCATCGGCGAAAAAAGGCATCCTGCGCATTGCATGCATTCCCAGAAATTTGCTCTGCGCCTGCCGGCGATATGCATAGAATGCACCGGCCGTCAGCACAGGCATCAGTGCCTGCACCGCCTTCATTCAACCCACGGCGGGATACCCCGGCTAAGGATTACGAGCGAAGCTACGCTCGAAAAGCTTCAATGAGGCCAATTATTTCGCATGGCCGCTATGCTGCGCTGGCCAGGCCTTCATCCGCACCTTGGGGGAGAATTTGATATGTCGTCTCGATCCTGGCCGTCTTCGAAATCATCGCCCCCACGGCACAATACTTGGTTTCCGATAAGTGGATGGCCGCTTTCACTGCTTCCGGATCAATGATTCCATGTAAACAGTGTTTAATCTCGACGCGTGTAAAATATCCCGGCGGTTCGGGATTCTGGTCGGCGCGCAGAAGAATCTCGTAACCCGTCACCTTTTGACGTTTCTTTCTCAAAATGTTGATGACGTCAAAAGCCGTACAACCGCCGAGTGCCAGCAGCGCCAGTTCAATGGGTTTGGGCCCCGTGTGGCCTTCCGCGTCGTCCAGGACAAGTGCGTGCCCGGTGCCGGACTGCGCCACGAACTGCCGGCCTTCGCCGTTCGAGCTGCTCAGAATCAATTTGCCTTCAATCATGGTTCACCTCGATCGCTTTCAGTATTCGACCTCCCAATCCAGCAAGAATGAGAGGACAAAAATGCCGATTCTTTCGGCACCTCCAATTAGACAGTGCAATCTAAGGCGCAAAGTTTTCGAAAAATTCAAGATTTCGGCCGGAATGCGACACCGTGACCGAATTATTTTTTCGCAACCGACAAATTGACACTCAATCGCAGGGCTCCTTGAGATTCATGAAACATCCACTTGGGTTATACTGGCGCTGATGCACACCGGCGATCTTGATGCTCCGGATATTCCGGCACGCTAACGAGCGTATTCTTCTTAACGTCCGTGTGGGGGCGCGCGGAAAAGGACTGGGGCTTGGGATTCGAAATCATCGACATTCGCAGGTTTGAACCCAAGGATTTCTCGAACCTTCTCGAGGCGGAAGGGCGCGTTTGGGATGAGAAGATGCGCTGGGATTTTGCCGCTTCCACTCGTGTCATCACCTCCTGCCTGCGGGACAAGCGCCTTTCCGGTTACGCTCTGGTGGATCGCGCGAAAATTCAGGGCTACTGCTTCTTTTTCTACGATGGGGAAAAAGGCATCATTGGCGACCTCTTCATTCACCCCGATCTCAACAGCCTGGGCCACGAGCGCGAATTGCTGGAGCATTCGCTGGAAACCCTTCAGGCCACTCCCGGGCTGCGGCGAATTGAGGCCCAACTTCCGCACTTTAAGGTCGAGGAACTGGAGTCGTGCTTCCATCCACATCATTTCAAGGCTTATCTGCGGCGCTTCATGGCGCTCGCGCTGGAGACTCGCCCTCAGGTGGCCACGGATTCCGGCGACCAGCCCTCTGCCCAGAAGGCCTGGTGGCAGCAGAGCATCGAATTGATTCCCTGGGACAAGCGACTCCATGATGAAGCGGCGGACCTGCTGTACCAATCCTATCGGCGGCACGTGGACGCCATGATCAACGACCAATACACTTCGGTGATGGGAACAACCCGGCTGGTGGACAACATCTTTCAAAATCAGGGGTGCGGAGATTTTCTGGCCCACATTTCGCGCATGGCCATTCACCGGCCCACGCACCAACTGGCCGGAATCCTGACGGTCACACGCGTCCGGCCCCGCACCGCGCACATTCCACAGGTGGGAGTGGGAAAGTCATTTCAGGGTGTGGGCATTGGGACGGCAATGATGGAAGCGGCTTTCCGCGACCTTGCACAGGCCGGATTCCAGGAAGTAACACTCACCGTGACCGATGCGAATTCGGGCGCCGTGCGGCTCTATCACCGCTTGGGATTTGAAACCTTCAAGGCCTTTGGGGCATTCATCTTCGACAGGGACTCACACGCCAGACCTGGAGAATAGGCAGGGGCGCGGTCGGTTCATACATTTTACCTCTTACTATTTAAATCTTCTTTTCATAAGCGGTGCTAGAAAACGAAGACTTAAATGGTAAAAGTCAAGACGCAAAAACGCAGTGCGCGCCCTTCTTCGCTCTCTTACGCTCTACTTTCCCTTCGTTTTAAGGAGATCTTTCAGCTCATCCATAAACTCGCGAACGTCTTTGAAGTCCTGGTAGACTGAAGCGAAACGCACAAAGGCGACTTTGTCGAGTTTCTTGAGGCGATTCATCACCATTTCGCCGAGCTCGGTTGCGGGGCGTTCGCGGTCGGGGGATTCCGCCACGTGCGCTTCGATCTCATTCACTAGCGCCTCCAGCTTGCCCATGGGCACAGGACGCTTTTCGCAGGCCTTCAGCAAACCGGTCAGCACTTTCTGCCGGTCAAATTTCTCGCGGCGGCCGTCCTTCTTCACGACCATATAGGGAATTTCGTCGATTCGTTCGTAAGTGGTGAAGCGCCGCCGGCACTTGGCGCATTGACGGCGGCGCCGAATGGTGTCACCGATCTTTGCTTCACGGGAATCTACGACTTTGTCTTCCAAGTGGCCGCAGAAAGGACATCTCACGTGGTTAATTCACCTCGATTGGGGATCCAAAGCGGCTTATTCTATCCCCGCTTCGCGCTCTTCTTCCTCCGTAATGGCCTCGAGCTTGCGGAA
>JASIKV010000317.1 GCA_030049455.1 Terriglobia bacterium | reverse complement strand
CCGCGGCGCCGGGCGTGAACGCGCCGGCCCCACCAACCCTGAAGCCGGTCAAAGTAGAGATAAACCACGGGGGTGGTGTAGAGGGTCAGCAACTGGCTGACCGTCAGCCCGCCGATGATGGCAATGCCCAGAGGGCGCCGGAATTCCGATCCCGTTCCGGTGCCCAGCGCCAGCGGCACCGCTCCCAGAATGGCCGCCATGGTGGTCATCAGGATGGGCCGGAAGCGCAGCAGACAGGCCTCATAAATCGAATCCCGCGAACTCTTCCCTTCCAGCCTCTCCGCGGCCAGGGCGAAATCCACCATCATGATCGCGTTTTTCTTCACGATGCCGATCAGCAGGATGATCCCGATGATGGCAATCACGGAGAGTTCCGTGTGGGTGAGCATCAGGGCGAGCAGCGCGCCGACCCCCGCTGAAGGCAGGGTGGAGAGAATGGTGACGGGGTGGATATAACTTTCGTAGAGCATTCCCAGAACGATGTAGACGGAGATGAGCGCCAGGGCGATCAGCACCGGCTCAGTGCCCAGCGATTGCTGATAGGCTTGGGCGGTGCCGGCAAATCCGGTGGTGACGCTGGAGGGAAGGTGTACGCGGGAAGCCGCGGCCTGGATGGCATCCACCGCGTCGCTTAACGGCACACCGGCTCGCAGGTTGAAGGAGATGGTCACGGCGGGGAAAAGGCCCTGGTGGTTGACCGCCAGCGGCGCCACTTGCGGACCGTGGCGGGCAATCGCGCTCAGGGGAACCTCCAATCCCTCGGGCGACTTCACGTAAATATCATTCAGGAAGAGCGGGTTTTGCCAGAATTCCGGCGCCGCCTCCATGACCACGTGATACTGGTTCAGCGAGCCGTACATGGTGGACACCTGGCGTTGGCCGAAGGAGTCATAGAGCACATTGTCAATCAATTGGGACGAAATGCCAAAGCGCGAGGCGGTCTTGCGGTCGTATTCCACCATGGCTTCCAGGCCGCGGTTCTGCTGGTCGCTGCTCACGTCGGCGATTTGTGGAAGGGTTTGCAGCTCCTTGAGCATCTGTGGGCCGTAACGGGTCAGGTCGTGCAGGCTGTCACTCACCATCGTGTACTGGTATTGTGCGTTGCTGGAGCGCCCGCCGACGCGTACGTCCTGGGAAGACTGCATATAGAGCGATGCGCCGGGAAACCTCAGAAGTTTGGGCCGCAGGCGCGCAATGACCCGGTCAGCATCGATCTTTCTCTCCTCGAGGGGTTTGAGGGAAATGAACATCCGCCCGGTGTTCATCTGCCCCCCGCCCACATAACCGTCCGTGGCGTCAACGGCCGGGTCCGATTGCACGATGTTGACCATTGCCAGCAAGGTCTTGTTCATCGCCTGGAACGAGGTGTCCTGGTCGGCTTGAATCGCCCCGACAATCCTTCCCGTGTCTTGCTGCGGAAAGAACCCCTTGGGAACCGAGATGTACAGATAAACGGTCAGGGCGACGGTCGCGAGCAGGACGGTCAGAGTTTCCGCAGAGTAGCGAAGCACCACGAAAAGCGACTTTCCATAGAGATCGACCACCCATTGGAAGGCGCGCTCGCTCCATTCATAAATTCGCCCGTGTGATTCGTGCACCCGGATCAGGTGTGCGCACATGGTGGGCGTGGTGGTGAGTGAAATCACCATGGAAATGACGATGGCCACAGAGAGTGTGACGGCGAATTCCCGAAACAGCCGGCCGACAATGCCCCCCATCAAGAGCAGGGGAATGAAAACGGCGATCAGTGAAATACTGATGGACAATACCGTAAAGCTGATCTCCTTCGCCCCCTTCAAGGCGGCCTCGAACGGCGCCATTCCCTGTTCCAGATAACGCGAAATGTTCTCAATCACCACAATCGCATCGTCAACAACAAAGCCGGTGCAGATCGTCAGCGCCATCAGGGAAAGATTGTCGAGGCTGTAGTGGAAAAGGTACATCACGCCGAAGGTGCCGATCAGGGATACGGGAACCGCCACGCTGGGAATGATCGTGGCGCGCACATTTCGCAGGAAGAAGAAAACCACCAGAATAACCAGCAGCACGGAAATCACCAGAGTCCGCTCCACGTCTCGAACCGAAGCGCGAATGGTGACGGTGCGATCCATGGCCACGCCCAGATGGATGGATTGCGGGATGGCAGCCTTCAGGAAGGGAAGCTCCGACCGGATGCGGTCCACCGTATCGATGATATTGGCGTTCGGCTGGCGCCAGATGATGGCCAGCACCGAAGGGTCGCCGTCCGCGTAGCCGGCGTTTCGCAGGTCCTCCACGGAATCCACAACCTGGCCCACGTCGCTGATGCGCACTGCGGACCCATTGCGATAGGCGACGACCAGGGGGCGGTAGTCCACAGCCTTGAACAACTGGTCGTTCGCCTCCACCTCCCATAATCTTTGCTCGTCACTAAAAAAGCCTTTGGGAGAATTTGCGTTGGCATTGGCAAGGACGGACCGCACCTGCTCCAGCCCGATGCCGTAGCGGTTAAGCTGTTTGGGGTCAAGTTCGACGCGCACGCCCGGCAAGGCGCTCCCGCCCACCACCACCTGACCCACGCCGCTAATCTGCGATAGACGCTGCGCCAGAATGGAGTCCGCCGCGTCATACATCTGCCCCTTGGTCAGCACCGGTGAAGTAAGAGTGAGCAGGAAGATGGGGGCATCGGCGGGATTGGAAAGCCGGTACGTGGGGTTGGAGGGAAGATTGGTGGGCAGATAACCGCGCGCCGCGTTGATGGCCGCCTCAACGTCGCGGGCGGCGGCGTTGATGTCCCGGTTCAGGTCGAATTGCAAAGTGATGGAGGTCGAACCCAGCGCGCTCGATGAGGTCATCTCAGAAACGTCTGCGATGCGCGAAAACTGGCGCTCCAGCGGGGTCGCCACGGCCGATGCCATGATTTCCGGACTGGCGCCGGGCAGCGATGCGCTCACGTTGATGGTGGGGAAATCCACCTGGGGCAGCGGCGCCACGGGCAGAAGCCGGAACGCCACCGCGCCGGCAAGGGCCACGGCGATGGTCAAAAGCGTGGTGGCGATCGGTCTTCGGATGAAGGGCTCGGAAATGTTCATGGCTTTCCCCGCACTTGTTTCGGTGGCCTTAAAAGAATATCACATCGCGATATACCTGTCGAATGCCGATTCATTAAGGGCGCCAAGCCCACGGGCAAAAAGGTAATGTCTCAGTTTGAATTTTCCGGAGCAATCCAATGTGCAATCCGTTGTAGTGGCGCTCTATGAGCGTCGCATTCTAGGGGCTTGTCCGTCGGGTGACGGACAAGCCCCCACGACGGTCGATAGACCGCCGCTACAGATTTCAAACTGAGACACCGCCCACATTTAGGACGGGCAGCCCATGGGCAAAGGCGGCAGGTTTCCCTCCCTCACCCCGCTGGTGTACACTGGCGGGTCGCATCATGACTCATCGTTAAATCCCCTGAGGTAGGCTGGATGAACCCGCCCGGCGCGGACAAGGTACACGAGGCGCTTTCCCACGGACATTGGGAGGACGCCGTCTCCCTGCTGCAAAGGCTCGGTGGCCCGCAAGCCGCCGAGCTGATGATGGGGCTGACGTTTGAGGAGCAGCAGATCCTCTTCCGCATCGTGCCCGACGATTTCGCCGCGTCACTGATCAGCCGGTTTCCCTACTACCACTCCTACGTCCTTCTCCATACTCGATCGCTCGAGCACTTGCGCGCCATCGTGAACAAGATGCCCGCGGGCGAGCGGCTTCAGTTTCTCGACGAGTTGCCCGGCGAGGCGTGGCAGCGCCTGATGGACGAAATTTCCGGTGAAGCGCCGGCGGCGGGAACCGGGCAGAGTGCCGCGGTGACTGCGGGGGGCGAGGTTTGCAGGCGGCCGCCGGCGGTCGAGCCCATCGCCGAGGCTGTGCAGGTGGAAAAATCCTTTCTCCAGCCCGATGGCCACCAGATTCAGGTCATTGCCCCGACCGATTTGTCACTCGAACCCGGCACGATTACCGCTCTGCTGGGTCCTTCCGGTTCCGGGAAATCCACCCTCCTGCGAATACTGACGGGCTTGATTCAGCCGACCAAGGGCATTGTGCTTTGGCACGGCAGGCCTGTGAGCGAATGCGCACCCAACCTGGCCATTGTGTTTCAAAGCTTCGCGCTGTTCCCCTGGCTGAGCGTGTTGGACAACGTTGAAACGCCGCTGCTGGCGCGCGGCATGGAACATGAGGAGCGCCACAAGCGCGCCGTGCAGGCGCTCCATACCGTGGGGCTGCAAGGTTTTGAGAACGCTTATCCCAAAGAGCTTTCCGGAGGCATGAAGCAGCGCGTGGGAATCGCCCGCGCCCTGGCGCTCGAGCCGGAAATTCTTTTCATGGACGAACCCTTCTCCGCGCTCGACGTTCTGACCGCGGAAAATCTGCGCGGCGAGCTGATGGAACTGTGGCTCGGGAAGAAAATTCCGACGCGCAGTATCTTTCTGGTGACGCACAACATTGAGGAGGCCGCCACGCTGGCAGACCGCATTCTGGTGCTGGGCCGAAATCCCGCGCGCATTCGCGCCGACTTCCGCA